>NZ_JBFTLD010000404.1:0-3657 GCF_056396265.1 Allobosea sp. 05T422_2
GTTAACAAGCGGTAAATCGCCCGGCAAAAACTCCCGATCCGGCAGGAACGACAAAGCGACAACGGCAAGCGCCAGACAGAGCCTACCTCACAACAGGCTGGCAAATAAGGGTTTTCATGAAATCGGCAGTTGGCACGCCCCTCGCAAGGCATGAGCCGCTACTGTCTCATTCCCGCCGGTGCCCTATGGTTCGCCTGCCCTCCCTGAAACGCCTTGTGACGCCGCTGGCCGCGCTGCTGGCCATCGGCCTGTCCTGGGCGGCCGAGCCGGCGCAGGCGCTCTCCCGCATCAAGGATCTCGCCGCCGTCGAAGGCGTGCGCAGCAACCAGATCCTCGGCTATGGCATCGTCGTCGGCCTCAATGGCACCGGCGACACGCTGAACAATACGCCCTTCACCAAGCAGTCGCTGCAGGCGATGCTGGAGCGGCTCGGCGTCAATACGCGCGGCGCCAATATGCGCACCGCCAATGTCGCCGCCGTGATGGTGACCGCGAACCTGCCGCCCTTCGCCACCCAGGGCACGCGCCTCGATGTCACGGTCTCGGCACTGGGTGACTCCAAGTCGCTTCAGGGCGGCACCCTGCTCGCAACGCCGCTGCTCGGCGCCGATGGCGAGGTCTACGCCGTCTCGCAGGGGCCGGTCGCAATCTCCGGCTTCTCGGCCGAGGGCGACGCCGCCAAGATCACTCGCGGCGTGCCGACGGTCGGCCGCATCGCCAATGGCGGCCTGGTCGAACGCGAGATCGACTTCGCGCTGAACAAGCTGAAGACGCTGCGGCTGTCGCTGCGCAACCCGGACTTCACGACGGCGCGCCGCGTCGCCGCTGCGATCAATGATTTCCTCGGCGGCGATGCGGCAGAGCCGACCGATCCCTCGACTGTCGTGCTGCAGATCCCCCCGCGCTTCCAGGGCAACATGATCCGCATGCTGACCGAGATCGAACAGCTGCGGGTCGAGCCCGACCAGCTCGCCCGCATCGTCATCGACGAACGCTCCGGCATCATCGTCATGGGCAAGGACGTCCGCGTCTCCACCGTCGCCGTCGCGCAGGGCAACCTGACCGTGACGATCAGCGAGCAGCCGGAAGTCAGCCAGCCCGAGCCTTTCGCCCGCGGCCGCACCACCGTCGTGCCCCGCACCAACGTCAAGGTCGACACCGAAGGCGGCAACAAGCTCGCCCTCGTCAAGGAGAGCGTGACGCTCGCCGAGCTCGTCGACGGACTGAACGCCCTCGGAATCGGCCCGCGCGACATGATCTCCATCCTTCAGGCGATCAAGGCCGCCGGCGCCCTCCAGGCAGAAATCGAGGTGATGTAATGACCGCCGCACTCGCCCTCCCCGCTGCGAAACTGGCGCTCGGCGTTGCCGGAAGCCTCGTCAGCGGCCTGGCAAACGCTCTCGATCCCGCCAAGGCGAAGGCCAAGAAGCAGGCCGACGAGTTCGAGACCGTCTTCCTCGAACAGGTCACGGACAAACTGATGGCCTCCAGCGAGACCGAGGGACCGCTCGGCGAGAACGGCACCGGCGGTGGCGTCTATCGCTCGATGCTGACCCAGGAATATGCCCGCAATCTGCAGCGCGCCGGTGGCATCGGCCTGTCCGATCCGATCATGCGCAGCCTGCTGCAGGTTCAGGAACAGGCCACCGCGGCGATGACTACCGGAGCTGCACGTGTCGCTGGCTAGGCGTGTACTGGACGAGCGGCCGCGGATCGCAAGCGCTCTCGAAGCGCAGGCGCTGATCGAAGCCGTGCTGGAGACGCTCGGGGCCCTGTCCCATGTCGTTGGCGAGGAAACCGAACTGGTCCGCGCCGGCAAATTGTCGGACGCAATGGAACGCGAACCGCGAAAGACCGAGCTTGCCGGCATCTATATGCGCGGCGTCGAGCAGGTGAAGCTGAATGCGGTGGCATTGGCGCGCTTCGTCCCCGATCAGGTCAAGCGCCTGAAGGCCGCCCATGTCGCATTCCAGGACCTGATCGAGATCAACCAGATCGTGCTTGCCACCGCGCGAGCCGTCTCGGAATCGATCGTCCGCGATCTCGCCTTCGAGGCAAACCGTCCGATGCGGGCCGCCGGCTACGGACCGACGGCAACTGTGGGAGCCGGCGCCTTTGTCCGCCCGAACTCCGGGCCGCTCGTGATCTCCCGCAGTCTCTGAGCCACGGGGAGCCAGCGTGCCAGGGGGGAGGCGGCGGCTGCCACGGCAATCGTCAAAATTTACCTAATCTCCTTACGGAAGATTCAATCTTCGCGGTCATTGTCGATATGATGCGAAGGGTGCGGCTTGGCCGCGCCTTTCGTACGACGGCCGCGAGGGGTGGCTGTTATCCGACTCCAGAAGGAGTGAGCGATGGATTTCGGGGCCTCGACGAGGGCGACAGCGGTCGGCGCCTATCACGTGACCGCCAGAAGCGATGCCGCCGCGACCAAGGGGAGCATCCCGGTCGAACTGCCGGCGGCGCAAACCGTCCAGTCGGCAACAGCGGGTGAAGCGGTCCAGCTCGATCTGCAGGCCCGCTCTGAACAAGCGCGGCGCGACGACGCCATGGCAAAGCAGAACGCCACCACGGACAGGCAGGCGGCGCGCCAGCGCGAACAGGATCTGCGCGATCTCATCGAGCGTCGCATCGTGATCGAGCCGCGCACCCGCGAAGTTGTCATCCAGAAGAAGAACAGGGTGACCGGCGAGACCGTTTCGCAACTGCCTGACGAGACGCTGCTCCGGCTGCGCATCTATTCACGTGAACTCGCCGAGAAAGCCCGGCTCGCCGACGAAACCAGCGCGCAGCATTATGTCGAGCRCACCGCCTGACAAGGGCTGCCTTCCCGAATTTGTATCCCAGCCGCCCGCTCCCGCGGGCGGTTTGCGTTTGGGCCGATGGAACCCAGCCACCGTCTTATCGCGCGCTTAACCATGCAGTGGCTTTGCCCAATCTGACGGCAATTCGACCGCTGAAATTTACCACTCGTTACGGGTTGGCGACCGAGTGTCCTCGGGTCGCGGCCAGAAGGCCATGACGCCAGAATGGCACCATACCAGAAGGTATAACGACTATGGCTATTACGCTCTCTTCGGCTGTCCGCAATTCGGTCGCCACTCTCCAGCAGACCGCTGCCGCCGCCCAGGCCACCCAGTATAAGCTGGCCACCGGCAAGAAGGTGAACACCGCGGTCGACAACCCGGTCAATTATTTCACCGCCCAGTCGTTGAACGAGCGCTCGGGACAGCTCAAAGGTCTGCTCGACGGCATCTCGAACGGCATCCAGACCATTCAGGCTGCCTCCAAGGGCATCGATGGCATCACCAAACTGGTCTCGTCGCTGCAGTCCACTGTGAAGCAGGCCCAGGCCGACGCCGCTCAGAACCGTCCGACCGTCGTCGGCACCGGCACCACGCTCGCCGGCGCAGCAGAAGCTGTTGCGACGAGCAAGAGCTTGAAGGATATCGCACTCGACAAGCGCATCGGCAGCGCCGGCGATACGGCGGTCTCTGCAGCCACTGCCGGCAGCGCCGGCGACCTGGGTGTTGACACCACGGCCGCTCCCTCGCTGACCATCCAGCTCACCACTGGCACGCCAGCCTCCCCAACTTCGACGACCAACGTTTCGATCGCCCTGACGGCCAACACCACTGTTCGCGATGTGGTCAACGC
>NZ_JBFTLD010000405.1:0-3623 GCF_056396265.1 Allobosea sp. 05T422_2
GGGCAGCCTGGTCCGCGTGCTGGAGGACTGGTGCCCGCCCTTTTCCGGCTACCACCTGTATTACCCCAGCCGGCGCCAGCCATCGGCGGCCTTTGCGCTGCTCGTCGAGGCTTTGAGGTATCACACGTGAGGCAGGTCTGACCGCCCCGGCGAATACTGCCGGATGATGAGAGCAGCGTCCGAGAATAGTCGCCCTTCCTCGTCGGCCGCTTTCCCCAGAGCGATCATTCGGCGCGGACAGCCGGACTGCCATGGCCAGCTGCTAGCGGATCTCCCCCCGGCCTGGTGCCCGCGCTCGGAGGAAGCACAGTCGAGATCGAGCGGAAGCCGCGCTGCAGGCCGTGGGGCGAGTCTGCGTCGTCTGACGGCCGTAGGCTCCGTGCCCGTCACATCCCCGCCTCGCTCGACATGCTCCAGTCCAGTTCGCCCAGTCGCCGGATCGAGCCGCGCAGAATGCTCTCGAAAGCCAGGACGGCGGGCGACGGCGAACGGCCGCTGGGCCGGATCATGACGACGTCGCGTGCGATCGTCGGCTCGACCAGGGGTCGGGCGGCGATCGGGCGATGTGGGGTCATGGCCAGCGCATAGGTCGGGAGCACCGCGATGCCGAGACCGGCCTCGACCAGCGCCAATGCCGTGGTGATCTGCGAGACCGCGTAGAGCGGTCGCAACGGCACTTCCGCGGTCTCATAGCCGACCTCGACCAGCAGCCTGATACCGCTGTCCCTGGTCAGGGTGATCAGAGGCTGCCCGGCCAGATCGGCCCATGGCAGCGAGGAGCGCGTGGCGAAGGGATGCGTCCGGGCACAGAACAGCATGAGACTGTCCCGCGCCAGCGGCATGCGTTCGATGCCGTCCTCGATMGCCGAGAACGTGCCCAGCCCGCAATCTGCCCGGCCAAGCCTGACCTCCTCGACGATCGCATCGGTCCGCGCGTCGATGATGGCGACCTCGATGCCGGGATAGCGCTGACCGAGCTCGACGATGGCCATCGGCAGCAGGACGGCCGCCAGCAAGGGGGGAGCGGCGACGACAATCCGGCCACGCCGTCTTTCTGCGAGATTATTGGCATTGCGCACGGCCAGATCCAGGTCGTGCATGATCTTGGCCGACGCGCCCTGGAACTCGCGCCCGCCCTCGGTCAATTCGACGCGTCGCGTCGTCCGGTCGAACAGGCGCAGGCCGAGTTCCCGCTCCAGCTCACGCACGAGCTGCGAGAGTGCGGGCTGAGCCATGTGCAGCCGTTCCGCAGCCTTGGTGAAGGTGCCGCATTCCGCCACGGCGAGAAAGGCCTGGATCTGTCGAAGCGAGACGGTCATGGCAGACACTCATAAGCAAATCATCTGAATTCATACAAATATGTAGAATTGCCGTATAGCCCATCCCAATCGATGATCCTGGTCAAGGCGGGGGTCACGCATCGGGCGGGCCCGGCCCTGGAGATGGCCGGGGATGGCAGGGCTTCAGGTCAAGGAGCGTCCCGCGCTGCAGGATGGCAACGGGCCTGGCAGCGCGCCGCACGGGCCATCGTGCCCCTCGCGGAGCGAAGCCGGATGCTCGTCGATCGCAAGCGCTGTGCTCCCGCCGGCACCGTCCATTCGAGGCTCATGATGAACTGCTACCCTGACCTTCAGATGTATATCGGCGGCGCATGGAAGAGCGCCTCGAATGGGCAGCCGGTCCTGAACCCCGTCGACGAGAGCGTCATCGGCATGGTCCCGCTCGCGACGCGGTCGGATCTGGACGCCGCACTGTCCGCGTCGGCCGACGGGTTCATGATCTGGAGCCGGACATCGCCGCGCCGGCGCGGCGAGATCATCCTCAAGGCCGCCGCCCTCATGCGTGAGCGCATCGAAGAGATCGCCTTCTCGATCACGCTGGAACACGGAAAGCCAATTGGACAGGCCCGCCTGGAAGTGATCCGGGGCTGCGAGTTCTTCGAATGGGATGCCGCCGAGGGCCAGCGCCTCTATGGCCGCGTCATCCCCAGCGAGCCCGGCATCAAATACATCGTCATGCATCAGCCGATCGGGATGGTGGCGGCTTTCTCGCCGTGGAACTTCCCGATGAGCCAGCCCTCCCGGAAGATCGCCGGCGCGTTGGCGGCCGGCTGCTCGATCATTCTCAAGGCTGCCGAGGAGACGCCTGCCGGCGCCATCCATATTGCCCGGGCCTTTCACGATGCCGGGCTGCCGGCCGGCGTGCTCAACCTCGTCTTCGGCATTCCGTCGGAGGTGTCCGACTATCTCATTCCCCAGGAGCAGACCCGCCTGATCGCCTTCACCGGTTCGACCGCAGTCGGCAAGCACCTGACGACTCTGGCGGCGCGCCATATGAAGCCCGTGCTCATGGAGCTTGGCGGCCACGCCCCGGTCATCGTTTGCGACGACGTCGACCCGGTGGCCGCCGCCATCGCCTCCGCGCAGCGCAAGTCGCGCAATGCCGGACAGGTCTGCACCTCTCCGACACGCTTCTTCGTTCACAAAAGCATCTACGCCACCTTCGCCCGGACCTTCGCCGAGAAGGCCCGCGCGGTGACCATCGGCAATGGCCTGGACCCGTCGACAGAGATGGGCCCCGTCGCCAATTCCCGCCGCATCGAGGCGCTCGAGACGCTGGTCGCCGATGCACGGGCCAAGGGAGGGCGCGTGCTGGCCGGCGGCGAACGGCTGGGCAACCGCGGCTACTTCTTCCCGGTCACCGTCATAGCCGATGTTCCCGATGACGCGCGCGCCATGCGAGAGGAGCCGTTCGGCCCGCTGGCGCTGATCAACCCGGTCTCGTCCCTCGACGAGGCGATCGAGAAGGCCAATGCCCTGCGCTTCGGGCTCGCCGCCTATGCGTTCACGCATGCCGCAAGCAATGCGGACCGGCTGGCGGAAAGGATCGAGGCCGGCAACCTCTCGATCAATACCCTCGAGGCCTCCGTCGCGGAGACGCCGTTCGGGGGCGTGAAGGACAGCGGCTACGGCCGCGAGGGCGGGGCCGAGGGGCTATCGCATTACACCGTCATCAAGAACGTCTCGCACCGCATGAGCATCTGAACGCGGTCTCTGACGGCGGGGCCGCAACAGGAGCATCGGCATGAAATATTCAAAGAAAGACGCAAAGGCCTATGCCCGCGCCAATATGAAAGGCATCTGGGCTGCCGCGCTGACGCCGTTCACCCGCGATCTCGCGATCGACCGGGACGGCTTCAGCACGAATATCCGGCACTGGACCGATCAGCTCGGCATCGACGGCCTGTTCATCGCCGGCAAGCAGGGCGAGTTCTTCTCGATGTCGCTCGAGGAGCGCAAGCTCAGCTTCGAGATCGCCGTCGCGGCCGCGGCCGGCCGGGCCGCGACGATCATGTCCTGTTCGGACCAGAACATGGATGTGGTGATCGATCTCGCCCGGCATGCGCAGAAGGTCGGCGCCGACTACATCGTCATCCACGCCCCGGTCCTGCATTTCTTCAAGGCGCAGGAGGAGACGGTCTACGAATACTACCGGACGATTGCCGAGAAGGTCGATATCGGGATTGCGCTGTGGAGCCATCCCGACAGYGGCTACCTGCTCTCGCCACAGCTCTGCAACCGGCTGGCCGACATCGAGAACGTCGTCGCGATCAAGTACAGTGT
>NZ_JBFTLD010000406.1:0-3615 GCF_056396265.1 Allobosea sp. 05T422_2
ATCGTGGCCGGGTTGAAGGTCATGGCTCCCATGCCGATGCCGCCGGAGGCCGCGCCGGCAAATGCCATGCCGAGGCCCTCGGCACTCGTTCCACTGCGCAGCGAAAACGAACTTGCCGAAGCGACGCCGGAAACCAGAAGAGCAGCGACTGAAACGGTAGCAGCGGCGGTGTAGCGAACCATGCTCTTCATCGAGTACCCATCCCTAGGATTGACGTTCTTTCGGGCAAATCACCCGCTTCGCCGACGAACATGCCGCGCTCGCGTTTCTGCCGCAATCCCGCCCTGAACGGCACAATTTCGCCATGCTTCTCCATGTGCTTGCACCGCAGCAGGCAGAATCGGCTAAAAATMCGCCGATTCCTGCAGTGCCGATCAAGTCAGCGCGTGAAAAAGATCGTTTATATGCGAACTATCACAAGTTTTGCGCAGGTGGCAGTTCTACGAGCCTACGTCTAATGGTTGCAGAAGCCTTTGCTTTGGCGACGGCCGTTGCATTCCCGCAACAAGTTTCGGGGCCCCCCTGTGCAGTCGCGTCATGCGCAGGAACCGCTTGCCTCGGGCGCCCCGTCCGCACAGGATCGCGCACCTTTGATCATATCGATTGAAACGGGGGAAACGACGTGAAACTGGTACGTTATGGCGCTTTCGGCCAAGAGAAGCCCGCGCTGCTGGACTCCAAGGGCGTGCTGCGCGACCTGTCAGGCAAGGTTCCGGACATCGCCGGCAAGGCGCTGACCTCGGCCTCGCTTGCGGCACTGAAGGCGCTCGATGCCGAAACGCTCCCCGAGGTTCAGGGGACGCCGCGCATCGGCGCCTGCGTCGGCGATGTGCGCAATTTCATCGCTGTCGGCCTCAACTTCGCCGACCATGCGGCTGAGACCGGCGCGCCGATCCCGGCCGAGCCGATCCTGTTCAACAAGGCGCCGAACTGCATCGTCGGCCCCTATGACGACGTCACCATCCCGAAGAACTCGAAGAAGACCGACTGGGAAGTCGAGCTTGCGATCGTGATCGGCGATGGCGGCTCCTATATCGCCGAGAAGGACGCCATGGCCGCGATCGCAGGCTTTTGCGTCTGCAACGACGTCTCGGAGCGCGAATTCCAGACCGAGCGCGGCGGCCAATGGGCCAAGGGCAAGGGCTGCCCGACCTTCGGCCCGCTCGGCCCCTGGCTGGTGACCCCCGACGAGATCGCCGATATCCAGAATCTCGGCATGTGGCTCGAGGTCGATGGCGAGCGCGTGCAGAACGGCTCGACCAAGACGATGATCTTCGGTGCCGCCTATCTCGTGCACTATATCAGCCAGTTCATGCGGCTCGATCCGGGTGATGTCATCACCACCGGCACTCCGCCCGGCGTTGGTCTCGGCTTCAAGCCGCCGCGCTTCCTGAAGGGCGGCGAGGTCGTGGCTCTCGGCATCGACGGCCTCGGCACGCAGAAGCAGAACTTCGTCCCCTACAAGGGCTGAGATAAAAAGACGCCGCCATGGCTGCTTGACCCAACCATGGCGGCGTTGCCCACACCGCAAATAATGTCGCTCACAGCTGCCATGGAGGCAGCCAAAGCGGCGGGGACTAGTCTCGGGTCTCGTGTCGTAAAGCCACCAGTCGCCGCAGCGACGTGACATTACGCACAACCGATCCCCCGATAGAGGCCATCCCTCCCCATATCGGCTACCCCCATTTGGGGGACGTCAAGGCAAAGGGTCATCACGACCCCGTCAGCTGACCATAGGTCATGACCGCAGCGGATTGCCCGCGCTGCTCCCCTTGCCTCAACGGAGAAGGCCCCGCTTGGGGCCGGGCCTTTCGCCTTTGCGGACGATATCCGGCTCGATGATCTAAGCTTCGCCGAGCCCGAGCATCAGGCGGATATTCTGGACCGCAGCGCCCGAGGCGCCCTTGCCGAGATTGTCGAGCTTGGCGACGAGCACCGCCTGCCGCAGCTCCTMATTGCCGAAGACCCGCAATTCGAGCTGGTTGGTGTCGTTGAGCGACTCCGCTTCCAGCTTGCCGCCGGCCTCGGCCGGAACCACCTTCACATAGGTCGAGCCGGCATAGCGCGCCGCCAGCGCGTCGTGCAGGTCGGCGACCTTCGGCTTGCCCGGAAGCGTGTCGAGATGCAGCGGTACCGAGACGAGCATGCCCTGGCGGAAATTGCCCACGGACGGCACGAAGATCGGCCGCCGGGTCAGGCGCGCGTATTCCTGCAGCTCCGGCAGGTGCTTGTGCTTGAGCCCCAGCCCGTAGAGCTCGAAGGACGGGGCGACGCCCGCCTCATAGGCTTCGATCATGCTCTTGCCGCCGCCGGAATAGCCGGAAACGGCATTGACCGTCACCGGATGATCCTGCGCGAGCAGGCCCGCATCGACCAGCGGCCGCAGCAGGGCGATGCCGCCGGTGGGGTAGCATCCGGGATTGGAGACGCGGTTGGCATTGGCGATTGCCGCGGCATGGCCGGGGGCGAGTTCGGCAAAGCCGTAGACCCAGCCCGGCGCG
Source organism: Allobosea sp. 05T422_2 (assembly GCF_056396265.1). NCBI lineage: Bacteria > Pseudomonadati > Pseudomonadota > Alphaproteobacteria > Hyphomicrobiales > Alloboseaceae > Allobosea > Allobosea sp. 05T422_2. The sequence goes on from NZ_JBFTLD010000406.1 coordinate 2,502, forward strand.
ACGCGATGGGCAGTCGCGGCATCGACGATCTTGGGAGCGTCCGCGCCGAGTTCGTCGGCGAGCGCCACCGATTCCTTCGCTGCCTCGTCAGGCAGGCAGAGCACGACGAGATCAACCCCGGCCATCATCGCCTTGCGGGCGGCCGGATCCTTGCGCTTGTCGGGATCGATGCTCTTCACGACGACCTCCGGCAGCTCTGCCAGCCGGTCGCGAATGCCAAGGCCGGTGGTGCCGGCTTCGCCGTCGATGAAGATCGATTTCAGATTCTGGCTCATCAGGGCCTCCGAAAGCGCGCTCGCGCTCATTGATAGGTCAGCATCAGGCATAAAAAAACCGCGCTCCGGGCGCGGTTCGCGGACAATTCGGGGTTCAGCCGAGCGTCATCGCGGGCGCGCCGGGGCGGCCTGGTTGGTGCGACGTCGGATCGAGCACATGAACATGACGCTGATATGTGGGAGGGCGCCGCCCCTGTCAATCGGCATGTGACGCGACGTTGCCCTGCGGGGCACGGCAAGCCTCTCGCCCGACGGGGCGAAGGCTTGCGTCATGCCAGATTTGCCAACAGATTGAATCGCTTGGTGCACGCGGCTCGTAAGTCGATTCAGCCCGCTCGCACAGCGATTCAACCGGCCTTCTTCTTCAGCGCCAGCGCCTGGATGTAGTGTTGGGCCACGGCGGCACCGGCGATCGCCGTCGCGTCGGCATGGTCATAGGGCGGGGAGATCTCGACGATGTCCATGCCGCGGAAATCGAGATCGCGGATGGCCCAGACCATGCGCAGTGCCTGCGCCGCAGTAAAGCCGCCGGCAACGGGCGTGCCCGTGCCCGGCGCGAAGGCCGGATCGAGCGCGTCGATATCGAAGGTGAGATAGGCGGGGCCCTGCCCGACGCGCTGCTTGATGCGCTCGACGACGCCATCGACGCCGAGCTCATGGGCTTCATAGGCGCCAAGCACCTGGATGCCGCAATCCCGGGGCGCAACCGTGCGGATGCCGACCTGGATCGAGCGATCGACATCGATCAGCCCCTCGCGCACCGCCTCCAGCATGAACGTGCCATGCGAGACAGCGCCGACGCCATCGTCCCAGGTGTCCTGATGCGCATCGAATTGGAC
>NZ_JBFTLD010000407.1:0-3603 GCF_056396265.1 Allobosea sp. 05T422_2
ATCATGTCCTGGCCGGCCCCGAAGACGCCCGAACGCCGCGTGAACTCCATCCGGTCTATCATGTCCTGGCCGGCCCCGAAGACGCCCGAACGCCGCGTGAACTCCATCCGGTCTTCTATGGCAGCTATGACTGGCATTCCTGCGTTCACAGCTACTGGATGCTGGCGCGCCTGCTGCGCCGCTTTCCGGACCTTCCGAATGCCGGAGATATCTGCGCCCTGTTCGACGAACAGTTCGTCGCGGACAAGGTCGCCGTCGAGTGCGCCTATCTTGCGGCGCCGACGGCGCGCGGCTTCAAGCGGCCCTATGGCTGGGCTTGGCTTTTGAAACTGGCCGAGGAACTGCACCTGCATGACGACCAGCGCTGGTCGCAGATGCTCGCGCCGCTGGCGGACGCATTCGCTCAGCGCTTTCGCGACTTTCTGCCGCTCGCGACCTATCCGGTCCGCGTGGGCACGCATTTCAACACGGCCTTCGGCCTCAGGATGGCGGCAGACTATGCTGCGGTGACGCGGGACGACGCCTTCATGGCGCTGCTGCGAGACACCGGCAGGCGCTGGTACGGCGGGGATGCGGATTGCCCGGCCTGGGGCGAGCCGAGCGGCGACGACTTCCTGTCCTCGGCGCTGATCGAGGCGGAATGCATGAGGCGTCTCCTGCCAGGGGAGGAATTTCTGCCCTGGTTCGACGTCTTCCTGCCCAGGCTTGCCGACAGCGGACCGGAAACCCTGTTCCGGCCGGCGACTGTCAGCGATCGCACGGATGGCAAGATCGCCCATCTCGATGGTCTGAATCTCAGCCGGGCGTGGTGCTGGCGCGCGCTCTCCGCGGCGCTGCCGCCGGGCGATCCGCGCCGAACCCTGGCAGAGGACGCTGCCGCACGGCACCTGGCGGCCGGGCTTCCCCATATCGCCGGCGACTATATGGGCGAACACTGGCTCGCGAGCTTTGCCGTGCTCGCGCTCGAAGGATGAGGGCACGAAGCACGGCAGGCAGGCTATGCGCGACCCAGGGACGCAAGGGCATCGAGCGCCCGCTGCCGGCCAAAACCGAGATCGATGATCGGGCGTGGATAGGTTTCTCCGAGCCGGACGCCAGCGGCCGCGAGCTTGCCAGGCGAAAGCGTCCAGGGACTGTGGATCTCCGGGGCTGGAAGCTGACCGAGTTCCGGAATCCAGCGTCGGACATAGGTGCCGTCGGGGTCGAATTTCTCGCCCTGCGTMACTGGGTTGAAGATGCGGAAATAGGGAGCGGCATCGGCGCCCGATCCCGCAACCCATTGCCAACTCGTGGGATTATTGGCGGGGTCGGCGTCAACCAGAGTGTCCCAGAACCAGCGCTCGCCTTCGCGCCAGTCTATGAGCAGGTGCTTGATCAGGAAGGACGCGACGATCATCCGCACGCGATTATGCATCCAGCCGGTCGTCCAGAGTTCGCGCATGCCGGCATCGACGATCGGATAGCCTGTCAGCCCGCGTTGCCAGGCGTGCAGCGCGGCATCGTCCTGTCGCCATGGAAAAGCGTCGAAACGCGCGTTGAAGTTCTGCGTCGCCAGGTCAGGGTGATGGAAGAGCAGGTGGTAGGAGAATTCACGCCAGCCGATTTCGGAGAGAAATTTCTCTGCATCGCCGGCGCTGCCCGGGATTTCTCCTGCATGCCGGGCTGCCAGCGTGGCGTGCCAGAGCTGGCGGGGCCCGATTTCACCGAAGCGCAGATGCGGAGAGAGGCGCGAGGTCGAGACCTTGTCGGGACGATTGCGACCCTCGCTGTAGCCTGCGATCGCCTCGCCGAGGAAAGAGGAGACGGCGCCCGTCGCGCCAGCCTCGCCCGGAATCCAGGCCTCGCGCATGCCTCCAGCCCAATCGGGCGCGGTCGGTTCCAGCATCAGCCTCTCATGATCGAGGGCAAGYGGTTTCAGCGATTCGGGGAGAGGCAGCGGTCTCAGCTGTGTGGGGGCTGGGGCAGGAGCTGCCGGCTCGCCGCGCGCCCGGACTGCGCGCCAATAGGGCGTGAAGACCTTGAAGGGCGTGCCGGAGCCCGTTGCGATCTGCCAGGGCTCGTTGAGCAGGCTGGCATTGTAGCTCGCGACGGTCGTGCCGGCCTGGGTCAGTTCGCGCTTCACCTCAGAATCAAGCGCAATGGCGGYGGCCTCGTAGCGACGATTCCAGGTGACGAGGTCGACGCCTGTTGCGGCCACGACCATGGGAATCAACCTGGCAGGGTCTCCCCGCATCAGGACGAGCCTGCCGCCGCGCGCGCCCAGCTCTTCGGCGAGCGCGGCGAGAGAGCGTGACAACCACCAGCGCGCTGCGCCGCCCAGCACGCGCCGTTTCGGTGATTCGTCGAGGATGTAGAGGCAAAGGACGGGGCCATGGGCCGCAGCTGCGCAAAGGGCAGGATTGTCGGCGAGACGCAGATCGTCGCGGAACCAGAACAGGGAGGAGGCGCTCATCCCTCCTGATAGCCTGCCTCCCGATAGCCTGCACCAGCGGCTCACGCGAAATCGGCGCCGTCAAGGCGCCGATCCTGGCATTGCTTCCGGGCGGGAGAATCGACCTCCGGGCCGGTATGCGGCGCTATCAGCGGTAATAGGGCCGGCCGTAATACTGGCGATGGCGCCAGTGCCCGCGTGCATAGCCATAGGGCGGCGGGCCGTAATGGCGGCGGCCGTAATAGCCGCGTGGGGGACCGTAGCGATAACCGTGAGAATAGTGTCCCCGGCCATGGCGCCAGTCGCGATACTGAACCTGCTGAATGTCGGACGTCCCGCTCAGCAGGTCGCCAGCCGTGGTCGGTGGCGCTGCGAGTGCGGCTGCGGGCAGGGCAGCCGTCAGGCCCAGCATCAGGGCCGAGGCGAGGAAAAAGTTTCGCATGATTCGTCTCCAGGTGAATCGGATCGACAGCATGGAAGCCGATCGGGCTCGAACCGGTGATGAACGGGATTGTCCGGAACCGTTCATCTCGCGCAAGGCACAGATGCCTCGCTTTCGCGAGGATCAGGGCAGTCAGCGCATCATGTTAAGGAGGTGGAGGCCTCGCCCGAACCGGAGCGATTGAGGTCTAGCAGTCACTTAGCCGGAATCCCTGTCCCGAATAGCAGCGCCATTTTACTTGGCTTTCGGTGCGCTTTGTCCCGCCATTCCGCCGCACGCCCTCCGTGGACAGCGCTGCGTAACGCCTCAGCGGCGGTTGTCAGTTCGGGGCATGGCGCTAAGCATTGCGGCATGAGCCAACCCAAAAATCCGCGGCCGATCATGCAGCACATTGTGCCGAGGCTGCACCTAAGCCGTTTCGCCGGCGCCGAACCTAAAGGGCACGTCTGGACGTTCTCAAAGAAGGTCGCGAAACCTCGATCAGCGATCCCCGAGGAGACGGGGATAGAGCGTCATTTCTATTCGGTCGAAAACCCTGACGGCAGCCACGATACCTGGATTGAGGAAACACTGTCGAAGATCGAAGGGGTCGCGGAAGAACCATATCGCAAATTGCTGCTCGGCGAGATCCCATCCGGGGGACTGTCAGGGATTTTGTGTCCGGGGCCATAGTGACGCCGATGGAGGGCGCTCATGGTCATCAAGAAGGACACACTGGATCAGTTGCTTG
>NZ_JBFTLD010000408.1:0-3597 GCF_056396265.1 Allobosea sp. 05T422_2
GCGTATGTCTGGGTTCGAGCAGCGTGGCTTTCGCCCAGGGCGCTGTGAAGTCGACGCACGGCGATTGGCAGTTGCGCTGCGAGGTGCCGCCTGGCGCCAAGGCTGAGCAATGCGCGCTCGTGCAGAATGTCGCGGCCGAGGATCGGCCGAATTTGACGCTGCTGGTGATCGTGCTGAAGACGGCCGACCAGAAGAGCCGGCTTCTGCGTGTCGTGGCGCCCCTGGGTGTGCTGCTGCCGTCGGGGCTCGGTCTCAAGATCGACGACAAGGACATCGGCCGCGCTGGCTTCGTTCGTTGCCTGACCACKGGCTGCGTTGCCGAGGTGGTGATGGACGATACGCTGCTCGGCCAGCTCAAGGCCGGAAAAAGCGCCACATTCATCGTATTTCAGACTCCGGAGGAGGGCGTGGGTATCCCCGTCTCGCTTTCCGGATTCGGGCCTGGCGTGGAGACCCTGCCGTKAATGACGTGATGCCTCGCCGGCTGACTATGCTGGCTGCTTCTGTGCTGTGCCTTGGCCTTGCCGGCTGCGGTTCGCGCTCGCCCGCGGGCGAGCAGAGCGGCATGCAGACGCTGAGCAATATCGTGATGTTCCAGTCGACCAAGCCACCTCCGCCGGTGGAGAAGCCGCTGGTCGATCAGGAGGCGGACTTCGTCTGCCCGAGCGTGACCATTGCCGATGGTGGCGCTGCCATTCGCGCCCAGTCCGGCCCCGATAGCGGTAGCCTGCGGCACCAGATTTCGATCCTGAACGTGGCGCGCGAGTGCACGCCGACGGGCGGTGGCGGCTTCAGGCTGAAGGTGGGTGCCGAAGGCCGTGTGCTGGCTGGTCCGGCCGGTGGCCCCGGCAGCTATTATGCGTCGATGAGCACGGAGGTCCTGCGCGGGACGACCGTCGTTGCACGCCGTGCGGCGCGCGTCGGCGGCACGATCTCGTCCGGTCAGGCGGGCACCGATTTCACCCATATCGAGGACGGCATTGTCGTCCCGGCGGGCAAGGGCGACGTCGAGATCATCGTCGGCCTCAACACCGCTGGCGCTGCGGCGCCGGCTCGCGCGCGGCGCCGGTAGTCCTGCAGTCGCGAATGGCGCCGGTGTTTGCCGTGAACTGAGGCAAGGCGCCGATTGACTCGAAGGCGGCGTCTTGTATCTGTGCTGACGCCGCATCATCCCCGCGGGAGAGACCGGGTCCGGACTTGTCCAGGCCCGGCGCCGAAGGCGCAACCGCCCCGGAAACGCTCAGGCAAACGGACCGCGTGGGAATTGGCGCTCTGGAAAGCGGCGGATGCAACTCCGCCCACCGACGGGTGTAACCTGTCCGGCTGATCCTGCCGGTTCGGGGAAATCTCTCAGGTCCCAAGACAGAGGGGGCGCGCTCCGGACATTCCGTCCGGGGCTTGCGCTCGATTCTGGAAGGGGCCGCCATGGCTGCCGAAGCCGTTGAAGCTGATGCCGCAGGCGCCGAGGCGCTGCTCAAGACCCCGCTTCATTCCCGTCATGTCATGCTCGGTGCCCGTATGGTGCCGTTTGCCGGTTATGACATGCCGGTGCAGTACCCGATGGGTATTCTCACCGAGCATAACTGGACGCGCGAGAAGGCCGGGCTCTTCGACGTCTCGCATATGGGGCAGGCCTTTCTGCTCGGGCCCGATCACGAGACCACCGCGCGCGCGCTCGAGGCTTTGGTCCCCGCCGACATCGTCAACCTCGCTCCCGGCAAACAGYGTTATTCGCAGCTCCTCGATGAGAATGGCGGCATCCTCGACGATCTGATGGTCACGCGCTCCAGCGAGCCCGACGAGGACGGCGCTCTCCTCCTCATCGTCAATGCGGCCTGCAAGACGGCCGACTACGCCCATATCGAGGCGCGCCTGCCGGCCAATGTGAAGCTCGTCCGCGCGGAACATCGCGGGTTGATCGCGCTGCAAGGGCCTGCTGCCGCTGAATCGCTCGCCGCGCTGGCGCCCGAGGCCGCCGAGATGGGCTTCATGAGTGCGCGCAGCATGAAGGTGGCGGGCGTCAAGGCCAATCTCAGCCGCTCCGGCTATACCGGCGAGGACGGCTACGAGATTTCCGCCGCGGCAAACAGGATAGGCGAGATCTGGGACGCGCTCCTGCTCGATCCGCGCGTCAAGCCGATCGGACTCGGTGCCCGCGATTCGCTGCGCCTCGAGGCAGGGCTCTGCCTCTACGGGCACGATATCGACACCACGACCTCGCCGGTCGAGGCCGGGCTGAACTGGTCGATCCAGAAGCGGCGGCGCGAGGAAGGCGGCTTCCCGGGAGCGGCCCGCATCCAGCGCGAATTCGCGGAAGGCGTTTCGCGCGTCCGCATCGGGCTCCTGCCCGAGGGCCGCGCTCCTGCCCGCGAAGGCGCCGATATTGCGACGCCGGAAGGCGAGATCGTCGGCAAGGTCACATCCGGCGGCTTCGGCCCGACGCTCAACGCGCCCTGCGCGATGGGGTATGTCGCAAAGGCCCACTCGGCTCCCGGCACGCGCCTTGACCTGATCGTGCGCGGCAAGCCGTTGGCGGCGACCGTCGCGCCGATGCCCTTCGTGCCCAACCGCTACAAGCGCTGATTCCCGACCCTATCCTGATCTGGAGGACCATCATGGCCGAGACCCGTTACACCAAGGACCACGAATATATCCGCATCGAGGGTGACACCGGCACCATCGGCATCACCGACTATGCCCAGGGCCAGCTCGGCGATGTCGTCTTCGTCKAGCTGCCTTCCGTCGGCAAGGCGGTCGCCAAGGGCGGCGAGGCTGCTGTGGTAGAGAGCGTCAAGGCCGCGTCCGAGGTCTATGCCCCGGTCTCGGGCGAGGTTGTCGCCGTCAACAGCGAGCTCGAGGCTGCGCCTGGCGCGGTCAATGAGGACCCGGCCGGCAAGGGCTGGTTCGTCAAGCTGAAGCTGACCAATCCTGCCGAGCTCGAGGGCCTGCTCAGCGAGGCCGAGTACCAGGACTACGTGAAGACGCTGTGAGCAGCGATTCATTGCCCATGACCTGAATGTCCGGTGCCGGGCGCGCGCTGCGCCCGGACCTGGAATGATCAAGGAAACCCCGATGCGCTATTTGCCCCTCACCGACACCGACCGCGAGGACATGCTCGCGCGCATCGGCGTTCCCGATATCGACGCCCTGTTCAGCGACGTGCCCACCGGCAAGCTGCTGAAGGCTCCGCTCGACCTGCCGCGCGCCAAGGGTGAACTCGAGGTCGAGCGCATCATGGGCCGGATGGCCGCCAGGAATGTCGCAGCCTCCGCGGCTCCGTTCTTCGTGGGTGCAGGCGCCTACAAGCACCACGTTCCGGCGACCGTCGATCACTTGATCCAGCGCTCGGAATTCCTGACCAGCTACACGCCCTATCAGCCCGAGATTGCGCAGGGCACGCTGCAATACCTCTTCGAATTCCAGACCCAGATCGCCGCGCTGACCGGCATGGAGGTCGCCAACGCCTCGATGTACGACGGCTCGACCGCGACCGGCGAGGCCGTGCTGATGGCTCACCGCGTCACCAAGCGCCGCAAGGCGGTCCTATCGGGGGGGCTGCATCCCCACTACACCGATGTGGTGAAGACCCTGTCCGGC
>NZ_JBFTLD010000409.1:0-3589 GCF_056396265.1 Allobosea sp. 05T422_2
GCATGGCGCTGCACTATGCGCTTCACCGCAGCGGCCCGCTCTCGCTCAGCGTCAATCAGGGCGGCGGCTTCTTCAAGACGCGGCCGGGGCTCGAGCGTCCGGACATGCAGCTCTATTTCTCGCCGCTGAGCTATGAGCGCGCCCTGCCCGGCGTGCGCGCCCTGATGAAGCCCGATCCGTTCTCCGGCTTCAGCACCAGCGTCTCGCCCTGCCGGCCGCGCAGCCGCGGGCATGTCGCGATCCGCTCGGCCGATCCCCATGTCGCCCCGGTGATCGAGCCGAACTATCTCTCCGATCCGGAGGATATCCGCGACATCCTGGCCGGTGCACGCTTCCTGCGCCGCCTGGCATCGGCGCCGAGCTTCGCCGCCCTGATCGAGCGCGAGATCCGTCCGGGGCCGGACTGCGCCGATGACGAGGCGCAGATCGACGCCATCCGGCAGCAGGCCTATTCGGTCTTCCACCCCTGCGGCACCTGCCGGATGGGGCCCGATCCTGCGGATTCAGTTGTCGATGCGAGCCTGCGGGTGCATGGCCTCAGCGGCCTGCGCATCGCCGATGCCTCGATCTTCCCGACGATCCCCTCCGGCAACACCAACGCTCCGGCGATGATGGTCGGCGAGCGTGCGGCCGAGATCATGCTGGCAGAGTGACGCGCACTGCGGAGGACCTTCCGTCGCTGGCGTGAGCGGCGTCGCCGTACCGGGCTTGAGATTCAAATGGCGCGCGAGACGGTGGCGACCACATCCCTACGCAGGGATGGTGCGCAGAGGGGCCGCCATCGTATCCCGCTCTTCCGCTGTACCTTCAGCAGCCACTCACTGACGGCGCTCCTCACGCCGATCGGTGCGTCCGGTGCGGCGAACGTCGCGTCGCTCCCCGCGCCCGGTGCGCCTGTCGCCGCGTCGATCCATGCCCGCGGTCTCGGCCTCGGAAGGTGAACTTGTCAGGACTGTGGCAGCCCCTGCGAGGCCCAGTGCAGCCGCCGACCACAAGAAGGAAAGGGCATGTCGACGAGAGATCACGTCCGGATTGAAGACATCGCTCATGGCAAAACTCCTTTGGATCGATGAACCGTCTTTGCTGCCCCCTTGGCCACCCCTGGCCGCCCCAGAACACCATGTTTGACGCCGGGCCAGCCGCAGCCGCAGCCTGAGGCAAGACAACCGTCCGCGTCATTCCTGGCAGGCTGGTTATGGGCTCGGCCGGCCTCGCGCACAAGATTATTCGCACGCGCCCGATGACCCAACCCCATTTCGGCCAATCATCGCCGCTCCGAATACGCATTGCGCGACCGCCGAGATCAAAGACACTCCGGTATCCCCGTCCTGACAACCTTCAAGGCGCACCCATGGATTGATTGACCTCACGTCATCGAGAATTCGCATTCATAATTGGCTAAGTGATCAAATTGTCGCTATCGGGAATATTTGACATCCATCAGTAAATTAGGCCGATTATTCGGGTTCACCGCCGCAATTTGATGTGCAACAGATAGGCTGGCCTATTCCTGACTTCGGAGGACACCATGCGACTAGGACTTGTATCCACCGCCGTCCTTGCAACCTGCCTGGCGACGTCGGCCCTCTCGGCCGATCTTCCCAGCCGCCAAGCGCCGCCTCCCCCGATCGTCTACGCTCCCGTCTTCACCTGGGCCGGATTTTACRTCGGCCTCAACGCCGGCATGGGCTGGGCCGACTCGGGTAACATCACCATTACCGGGCCGACAGCYGGCTCTTCCGGAATTCTGGGCGGCAATAGCGGCGACGGCRCGTTCGTCGGCGGCGGCCAGATCGGCTATAACTGGCARTCCGGCGCSTGGGTCTACGGTCTCGAGACCGATATCCAGTATGTCGGATCGAACGGCAATATGTCCTGGGGGCAATACACCTGGTGGGCAAATAATGGCGGTGGTGACGGCGGGTATTTCGGCACCGTGCGCGCCCGCATCGGTTACGCCTTCGATCGGACCCTGGTCTACATCACSGGCGGTCTGGCCTATGGCGGCCTGAACAGCAACCCACTGACCGGCAACACGACAAGCAATGCCGGCTGGACCATCGGTGGCGGCGTCGAATACGCCTTCACCAATAACTGGACGGTCAAGCTCGAAGGTCTCTACGTCGATACCGGCGAGGGCCGACAGACCCGGGTCTTCCAAAACCCCGCGGGCGGCGTGCTCCCGGCCGGAATCTATACCGCCACCACCAGTGGCGGCGGCGGCGGCGGGATCGTTCGCGTCGGCGTGAACTACAAGTTCTGAGCCGGACACTCTGGATCTGCAAACAGCCCGGCCCATGCGCCGGGCTGTTTCTCCCTTCATCCGACCGCGCCACAAGCGCGGCCTCTGTTCGCCCCCTGTCACGACGAAACTCGGAAGCTGCCGACATTCTCTAATGCCGGCGCTCCAGATGTCTTCGCGCTCGCCCTGATCGATCAACTCATCCCCCTGGCGTTTTCCGGCGCCAAGAACGCCGGTCTCGCTGAAATCGCCTGACCGCTTGATTGGCTGGAACCTTCGGATACGCTCTCTTTTCTGACCTCCCCCTAGGGCGGGCAGAAAAGAGAGCGCAAGGGATTACCGACCGAACACAGGGAGACGATCGTGAGTCTACGCAGAGCCCTCGCCGCAACCTGCCTGCTAACTAGCCTGGTCATCCCACTGGCCGGTTCCGCCCAGACGCTCACCTTCGCCGAAGCCTATGATCGGCTGGCGAAGTCCTGCGGTTCGGACATCGACAAGCTTTGCTCGAAGGTTTCGCTTGGCGGCGGCGCCGTCAAAACGTGCCTTGATCGGAACCAGGCGCGGCTATCGGTGGGCTGCAAGGCCGCTTCGGCCGAAGTCTTCCAGTCGCTCGCGAAGCGGGCCAATGCCCAGGCTGCCGCAGTCAAGGTCTGCGAGCGCGACCTTGGTCAATATTGCAGCGGCGTGCAGCCCCACGACGGCTACAGGCYGCAGTGCCTGCTKACCGCGTCCAAGGTCGTCAGCAGCAGCTGCAAGCAGGCCATCGTCGATGCCGGCTGGAACTGAAGGGACAATGCACCCGATGAAGCCCATCGCCCTCGTCTTCTCCGCCGCAATCGCCCTCGCCCCCGCAACCGTGCACGCCCAGGAGCGGCTCAACGACACGCAACTGATCGAGACGCTGAACGTCCTCGACCAGTCGAAATCCATCGACGTCGCCGCGCTCCGGCGCCGGGCCGTCGACAGTGTCGCCGCCAACCGCGGGCCGGATGCCTCGCTGCGCGAGCCTCTCTCGCAGGAACTGGACAATCTCTCGCAGTTTACGGTCGAGATCCAGTTCCGGACCGGCTCGGCGGTGATCCGCCCTGCATCATTCCGCACGGTCGGCGTGATCGCCGACTCCCTGCTCCACCCGACCTTACGAGAATACAAGTTCCTCATCGTCGGCCACACCGATGCGGTCGGCGACCGCAAGTCCAACCTGACGCTGAGCCAGAAGCGGGCCGATGCTGTTCGCGACGCGCTGGTCACCACATTCGGCATCGCCCCAGCCAGGATTGTCTCGGTCGGCCTCGGCGAAGAGCAGTTGCAGAACCGGAAGAACCCGGACGCAGCAGCCAATCG
>NZ_JBFTLD010000410.1:0-3581 GCF_056396265.1 Allobosea sp. 05T422_2
AAGCAGACGAAGCAGACGCATGCGCGTATCTCCTGTCGGGTCGGCAGCGTCAGAACGGAAGGGCCTTGGGCCGAGCCCAGCGATACCACAGCGCGATCAGCATCCTCGTCAGCGTCACGGCCGTGATCACGGTCGTCAGAATGCCCAGGATGAAGACCACGGCGAAACCGCGCACCGGTCCCGAACCCAGTGAGAACAGCGCGACCGCTGCGATCAGCATGGTGACGTTCGAGTCGATGATCGTCGCAAAGGCTCGTTGGAACCCAGCTTCGAGCGCCGAGACCAATGAGCGGCCCATATGCGATTCCTCGCGCATGCGCTCATAGATCAGCACGTTGGAATCGACCGCCGTGCCAATGGTGAGCACGATGCCGGCGATGCCCGGCAAGGTCATGGTTGCCCCGAGCAACGACATCAGTCCGAAGATCAGGCAGACATGGACGAGCAGCGCCACGCTCGCGATGACCCCGAAGACCCCATAGGTCAGGACCATGTAGAGGATCACGAGCGCGGTCGCGATCAGCGTCGCCATCTTGCCCGCCTGGATCGAGTCCTGACCAAGGCCCGGGCCGACGGTGCGCTCCTCGACGATCGTCATCTTGGCCGGCAGGGCGCCGGCGCGCAGCAGGATCGCCAGGTTGTTCACGGACTCAACCGTGAAATTGCCAGAGATCTGGCCAGAGCCGCCGGTAATCGGCGACTGGATGACCGGGGCCGAGATCACCTTGTTGTCGAGCACGATTGCCAGCGCCCGCCCGAGATTCTCGGTCGTCGCCTGGCCAAAGCGCTGGGCGCCACGGATATTGAAGCGGAAATTGACGATTGGCTGGCTAGTGCGCTGGTCGAAGGCAGGCTGCGCGTCGATCAGGTCTTCGCCCTCCACGATGACCTGACGGCTCACCGGCACAAGCTGACCGCCGGCGTCCTGCGAGGGCAGCATGTCGACATCACCGCTGTTCTGGTCGGCGACCATGCGGAACTGCAGTTTGGCGGTGTCGCCAAGGATGTGCTTCAGCCGTTGCGGGTCCTGCAGGCCCGGTACCTGGACAAGAATGCGATCAAGTCCCTGGCGCTGGATATTTGGTTCGGTGGTGCCGAGCGCGTCGACGCGTCGGCGTAACACTTCCATGGCCTGCTCGACGGCACGACGCACGCGCTCATTGGCCCCCGCCTCTGTCAGCTGGAGCTGAACGAGGCCGTCAGGCTGCTCGGAGACCTCGATCGACTGGGTGCCCGAAGGACCGAAGGCGCCGAGCGTACCGACCGGTTGCGCCAGCTCGCGAAGCTTCGGCATCAGCTTGGCACGGTCGCTTGCCTCCGGCACACGCACCTGCACGCCACGCGCGGTCAGGCCGATACCGCCCTGAAAGGCGATGCGCTCCTCGCGCAGGATGCGCCGCATATCGTCGCGAAGCTGCGTCACCTGCGTCTTGATCAGGTCCGCCCTGTCGATTTCAAGCAGAACATGCGAGCCGCCCTGCAGATCGAGGCCAAGCGTCACGGCATGGATCGGCAGCAGGAACCGCGGAATCCAGGACGGGGCGCCCTGCTCGATCGCCTTTCGGGTCTCGGGCGAAAACAGGTTCGGCAAAGCCAGCCCGCAACCGAAGAGCAGGACGAGGAGAACCGCGATGACCTTGCGGGCCTGGAAACGAAGCATCTGCGTGAACAGCCTTGTTGTCGCGCGCCGACCCTGTCAGGGCCGGGACGCCATTCAGCTCTTGACCGGCTCGCTCTTGGAGCGGACGTCCTGGATCATGCCCTTGACCAGCCGGACGCGAACGCCATCGGCAATCTCGGCCTCGATCTCGCCGTCGTCGATCACCTTCGAGACCTTGGCCACGATACCGCCCGAGGTCACGACCGTGTCACCACGCCGCACGTTCTTGATCATCTCCTGATGCGTCTTCACCCGCTTCTGCTGCGGGCGGATGATCAGGAACCACATGATCACGAAGATCAGCACGAACGGAACGAAGCTCATCAGCATTTCGGGCGTTCCGCCGCCGATACCTTGGGCAAATGCAGGGGTAATCACAAAAAGGCTCCTTCACAGCGGCGGCGCGGGCGCGCCTGCCGTCGATGCGGTTGCGGCTTCGTCAGGTCAAAAATCGCGCGGACTATAGCCAGAGACGCCGTTAAATCAATTGTTGGCGCGGCGACGAACCGACCGCGTCGCTTCACCTATGAGCTTGCCGGCATGCGCGCAATGGCCTTGTCCGATTCAGCTTGGCATATTCCATAGAGTTCGTTCCGAAGAATGGCTGTCATGGCTCTCTGACAGGAAACCCCGAACATTGAGCCGCGCCTCCCCTGGGTCGCCTGGCTCGACGTCTCAGCTTGAACACCGCTCGCGCGATAGGCTTTGTCCCGATGACCACCGGCTCTCCCGATCTGAACCTCGAAACTCTCCTCCGCATCGCCTCGGCGCTGGAGCGCCTCGCGCCGCCGGCGCGAAGGGCAGCGGACCTCACTGCCGCCGACGCCTTCGTCTGGCATCCGGCGGCGGCGGACCTGGCTCCCGTCGCGAGGGTCAACCGGGTCGAACTCTCGCTGCTGCGTGGCGTCGACCGGGTCCGAGACACGCTGGCAGAGAACACGGAGCGCTTCGCCCATGGACTGCCTGCCAACAACGTATTGCTCTGGGGCGCGCGAGGCATGGGCAAGTCGTCGCTGGTCAAGTCGGTCCATGCCGACACCAACAAGCGCCTAGCCGGCAAGGCCCTGCCCCTGAAACTGATCGAGATCCACCGTGAGGACATCGAGAGCCTGCCGGCTCTGATGGCCATGCTGCGGCAGGACAAGCACCGCGCCATCGTCTTCTGCGACGACCTCTCCTTCGATGGCCAGGACACCTCCTACAAGTCGCTCAAAGCGGCGCTGGACGGTGGCGTCGAGGGCCGCCCGGACAATGTCGTATTCTACGCCACCTCGAACCGTCGCCACCTGCTGCCGCGCGACATGATGGAGAACGAGCGCTCGACGGCGATCAACCCCGGCGAGGCCGTCGAGGAGAAGGTCTCGCTCTCGGACCGCTTCGGCCTCTGGCTCGGCTTCCACAAGTGCAGCCAGGACGAGTACCTGGAGATGATCAACGGCTATGTCAGCCATTTCAGCCTGACGATCGCACCCGATGAGCTTCGTCGCGAAGCGCTGGAATGGGCGACCACACGCGGATCGCGTTCGGGGCGCACCGCCTGGCAGTACATCCAGGACCTGGCGGGCCGGCTCGGCCAACGGCTCGACGGCTGAGCCGCGCAAGACCATCGCCGCGGGCGGCATGCCCGCGGCCTGATGGAAATAAGCCGGTGTTCTCCGGTGGATAGACGGCGTTCCGGATTCAATCTGGCAGCGTCGCCAGGCTCGGGCCGGATGTTCGGCGCCATGGGGGCGTAGGCCGAGCCACAGAATGAAAACGGCGGGACGGCCTTTCCTGGGACCGTCCCGCCTTGTTTCGATCAGCGGGGTCTCGCGGGAACTGATCGAAGGTGAATGCTTCTGCGTGTCTCCGGACGGAAGTGAGAGCTCAAACCCTGAGGCGGCGTCAGACCAATTCTGGATCAGTTGTTCAGGTAGGGAAC
>NZ_JBFTLD010000411.1:0-3577 GCF_056396265.1 Allobosea sp. 05T422_2
GTCTGACGATCCGTGGTTTCATCCAGCGTGAGTTCGTCGCGCAGCGCCMGGCCTTCGAACGGGAGGCGTCCGGCTGKATCGCCGGAGGCGCCTTGAAATACAAGGAGGACATCGTGGAGGGCCTCGCCCAGGCGCCTGAGGCGTTCATCGGCCTGCTCGACGGGAAGAATTTCGGCAAGCTCATCATCAAGGTCTGAGCAGGGCAGGCGGGGTGCATACCGGCGCCCTTTTTGCTTGACCACTTCGCCTCCAGCCGGCCATGTCGCGGCAGGTTTTCCTTCGCGCAGTCCTCCCGAGCGTCCCTTGGGTCGCCCGGGATGACGTGTGATGGGCGGTGCGCAACCGCCTGAGCGAGACTGCGACTTCCGCCACCGGACCTTTGCCCATGCCCGTATTCGCCATCCCCTTCCCGGTGATCGACCCGGTCGCGTTGCAACTCGGACCGCTTTCGGTCAAATGGTATGGCCTCGCCTATGTCGTGGGGCTGATCGGGGGCTGGTGGTATGCACGCCGGTTGGTCTCGTCTCCTGCGCTGTGGGGGAGCTCGAAGCATCCCGCGGCAGAAGAGCTCGACGACATGCTGCTCTGGGTCGCGCTTGGCGTGGTGCTCGGCGGGCGCATCGGCTTCGTGCTGTTCTACGACCTTGAGCGCTATCTCGCCCGGCCGCAGGACATCATCGCGATCTGGCAGGGTGGTATGTCGTTCCATGGTGGGTTGCTGGGGGCGGCGACGGCGCTGTTCCTGTTTGCGCGCCGGCGCGGGCACCCGGCGCTGAGCGTCTTCGATCTCGCCGCCGCCGTCGTTCCGATCGGGCTCTTCCTTGGGCGCATCGCCAATTTCATCAATGCCGAGCTCTGGGGCCGGCCGGCACCGGGATTGCCCTTCGCCATGGTCTTTCCCAATGCCGGGCCGTTGCCGCGCCATCCGAGCCAGCTCTATGAGGCGCTGGGGGAGGGGATCCTGCTCTTCATCCTGCTCGCGCTCGTCGTTCGGGCTGGCGGCTTCAAGCGACCCGGCCTCGTCGCGGGTGTCTTCGGCATGGGTTATGCGGTCGCGCGCATCGTCTGCGAGTTTTTCCGCGAGCCCGATCCGCAGCTCGGCTTCCTGTTCGGCGGAAGTGTCGATGCGCTGAGTGGGGGCATCACCATGGGCATGCTGTTGTCCGTGCCGCTCTTCTTCGCCGGGCTCTATCTGGCGCTGCGCGCCAGACGGGCTAGCGCGTGAATGCGCTCAAGGCGGAGATCATCCGCCTGATCCAGGACGAGGGCCCGCTCAGCGTCTCGCGCTATATGGCGCTCTGCCTCGGCCATCCCCGTCACGGCTACTACATGACCCGCGACCCTTTCGGTGCCGAGGGAGACTTCACGACGGCGCCCGAGATCAGCCAGATGTTCGGGGAACTGATCGGGCTGTGGGCTGGTGCGGTCTGGCGGATGATGGGCGAGCCTGCAAGCTTGCGCCTCGTCGAGCTTGGACCGGGGCGTGGCACGTTGATGGCCGATGTGCTGCGGGCCGCGCGGATCGTTCCGGGTTTCCGCGAGGCGGTTTCCGTGCATCTCGTCGAGATGAGCCCCGTGCTGCGGCAAGCCCAGGCTCGGACCTTGGCCTCCGCGACCGAGCCGGTCTGGCACGACAGCATCGGGACTGCGCTGGAGGGGCCGACGATCCTCCTCGCCAACGAGTTCCTCGACGCGCTGCCGCTCGATCAATTCGTGCGCGTCGGAGATGGCTGGCGCGAACGTCTGGTCGGAATCAATGCCGCAAGCCAGCTGGCATTCGGGCTCGCCCATGCGCCGGAGCCTGCACTTGGGATTGCCGCCCCTGAGGGAAGCATCTTCGAACAGCCGACCGCAGCGCTTGATGTCGTGACGACGGTGGGCGGCCATCTCGCCGAGCAAGGCGGCGCTGCGCTGTTCATCGACTACGGTTCCGGGCGTTCAGGCTTCGGAGATACGCTTCAGGCGGTCCATCGGCATCGAATGGTTGATCCGCTTGCCGATACCGGTGTGGCCGACCTCACGGTTCATGTCGATTTCGAACGGATGGCGCAGGCTGCGTGGCGGGCCGGGGCTGCGGCGCATGGACCGGCGACGCAGCGCGATTTCCTGCTGGCGCTCGGGCTGGCGGAACGTGCGCAGGCGCTCTGCGGCAGAGCACGGCCGGAGCAGGCGGAGGCGATCCAGGCGGCTTTCGCACGGCTCACCGCCATTGGCGCGACCGAGATGGGTGAATTGTTCAAGGTTCTGGCATTATCGGATTCACGACTGCCGCTGCTGCCCGGATTTGACCTTCATCAGATGCCAGAGCAGGGCTGACGCCTGAGCCGGAACCCGCCATGTTCATCACTTCGCCCGATCTTTCCGCCGAACACGGCATTGCGCATGCCTTCTTCACCCGCGAGGGCGGTGTATCCTCGGGCATCTACGCCTCGCTCAATGGCGGCCTCGGCTCGGACGACGACAAGGCGCATGTTACCGAGAACCGGGCGCGGATGGCGGCTCACCTCGAGGTCGAGCCCACGCATCTTGTCGGTGTGCACCAGGTCCATTCCGCGGATGCCGCACTCGTCACCGGCCCGTGGCTCGGGGAGAAGCCGAAGGCCGATGCCATGGTGACCACGGCTCACGGCGTGGCGCTCGGCGTTTCCACCGCTGATTGTGGACCCATCCTCTTCGCCGATAGCGAGGCGGGCGTCATCGGTGCCGCCCATTCCGGCTGGAAGGGGGCATTCACGGGGATTGTCGGCGCGACTGTGACCGCGATGGAAAAGCTCGGCGCGCGTCGCGAACGCATCCTGGCGGTGCTTGGGCCAACGATCAGCGCCAAGGCTTATGAGGTTGGGCCGGAATTCATCGAGCGCTTCAAGTCGGAGAATGCGACCTATGCGCGCTTCTTCCACGCCTCGGAGCATCCTGCGCGCGCCATGTTCGATCTGCCTGCCTTCATCGCTTTCAAGGCACAGGAGGCCGGCATCGGCCGCTTCATCGACCTCGGCCTGTGCACCTATGGCGATGAACAGCGCTTCTTCAGCTATCGCCGCACGACGCATCGGCAGGAGCCGGATTACGGCCGGCTGATCTCGGCGATCACGTTGACGCGACCGAAATAGGCCGGCTTTCGGCCGGTTCAATCTCAGGTTGCTTCGAGAAACGGGCGGAGTCATCCTCCCAAGGCCATGCATCATGGCTTTGGGGGTCTCATGGAACAGCTTCTGATCAACCTCGTMGCAGGCGCGCTGGGTGGCAATGCTGCGGGTAAAGCCTCGTCCAGCTTCGATCTCGGAACTCTCGGAAACACCATCGCCGGTCTGGTCGGCGGCGGCGTTCTTGGCCAGTTGGTACCCATCGTGTTGCCAGCCAGGGCGGCAATCTCAGTGTCGGCGGTATCCTGTCGAACCTGATCGCTGGCGGCGCTGGCGGAGCTATCCTGACCGCTATCATCGGCGCGATCAAGAACAAGGCCGCAGCCTGAGCGTTACAGTGGCGACGTCGCGCGCCTCGCCCGGCGTCGCCATCTTGCGTGATTGACGAGCCCGGCTGCCTGTCGGCTCAACGTCTTGCAGATGACGTGGGGTGG
>NZ_JBFTLD010000412.1:0-3550 GCF_056396265.1 Allobosea sp. 05T422_2
GTGTGATCGTCATCGACCGACCGGACGCTGCGGGCGGGGTCATGGTTCAAATCCACGGCGAGGCACGGCGATACGTCTTCGACCTGCAGAAGCTGGTGCCGGACGATGACCGACTGCCKACTTATTATTTCCAGGCCGAATTGAAGCGTTGGAAGCTGTTGAACAAGCGCGGAGAAACCGTCGAGACGACGGTTTGCAAGGCAAGCCTCTAGCGGCTGGATGGCGCGACCCCGCTCGATGGTCATCGACTGGTCATCAGGTCCAGGCGCCGAAGTCCGTGACGGGCCTGTCGATCGCCGATCATGACCACAAAGATGCCCGCGATGGCGCTCCCCCGGCCGCAAGGKAAAAATCCATCGAAGGACGCCTGAGCTGCGGTCATGCGTTTGTGTTTCACCAGCCTCAAGGGACCGGAGAGCCCGGGTGATTGCTGTCCTTGGATACGTCCGGCTGCGATCACCTCAGAGCGTCCTTCTGCCGAACGCTATCGAAAGATCGGCTCCGATCGCCGGGGCGGCGCGGATCAGAGCTCGCCTTGTCGCTAAGGAACGAGCAGTTGCACAAACTATGGCGGATTCACGGGGGCGGCTTTGCGCTGCGCGCCTTGCACGCGTTCTTTCCGCCGCCATAGGATCGGCGTGCTGACATAGCGGCGACGCCGGCAGGCTCCGGGGGCACCCGCGACCGTTCCATCTGCTCGCACGGAAGGTCTCAAGGCATGAAGCGTCGGACATTTTTGGGCGCTGCCGCTGGCGCCGCCGTATCGGCCCTCGCAAAGCCCAGCCTCGCGCTGCCGGCAAAGCTCCTGAAATTCGTTCCCGAGGCGGATGTCGCGATCGTCGATCCAGTCTGGACGACGGCGACGGTGACGCGCAATCACGGCTATCTGGTCTTCGATACGCTCTATGGGCAGAACGCCGATTATGGTTTCGAGCCCCAGATGGTGGCGGGCCATACGATCGAGGACGACGGCAAGACCTGGCGACTGACATTGCGCGAGGGCCTGCGTTTCCATGATGGCGAGCCGGTGAGGGCGCAGGACGTGGTGCCGAGCATCCGTCGCTTTTCCGCGCGCGATGCCTTCGGCCGGGCCTTGATGGATGCGACGGACGAATTGTCGGCCGAATCCGACCGCGTCGTGAAATTCCGGCTGAAGCGGCCGTTCCCGCTGCTTCCGGCAGCCCTTGGCAAGACCGGGACGTCGATGCCCTGCATCATGCCGGAACGGCTGGCGCTGACCGACCCCAACAAGCAGGTGACCGAGATGGTCGGCAGCGGCCCCTACCGCTTCAAGGCCGACGAGCGGGTGCCGGGCGCCTTGGCGGTCTATGAGAAATTTGCAGGCTATGTGCCGCGGCCGGATGGCTCCGCCACCTTCACCGCCGGCCCCAAGAGCGTGTTCTTCGACCGGGTCGAATGGCGCATCATGCCCGACCCTTCGACGGCGGCCAACGCGCTCAGCACCGGCGAGATCGACTGGTGGCAGAACCCGACACCGGATCTGCTGGGGACGCTGAGAGCCAAGGCCGGACTGAAGGTCGAAGGTCTCGATCCGGCCGGCGGCATCGGCTGCCTGCGCTTCAACAGTCTCCACCCTCCCTTCGACAATCCCGCAATCCGGCGCGCCCTGCTCGGCGCCATCGACCAGCCCGAGTTCATGACCGCGGTCGCCGGAGACGAACGCTCGATGTGGAAGGACCATGTCGGCGTGTTCAGCCCCGACACGCCGCTGGCGACCACGGCCGGAACGGAGGTTCTGGTCGGCAAGCGGGATTTCGCGGCGGTCCGGCGCGCGCTGGCGGCAGCCGGCTACAAGGGCGAGCGCATCGTGCTGCTCGACCCGACCGATTACCCCTCGACCCATGCGCTGGCGATGGTGGCGGCGGACGCGCTGCAGAAATCCGGGATGAATGTGGACATGGTCTCGACCGATTGGGGCACCGTCGTTCAACGCCGCGCGAGCAAGCAACCCATCGACAAGGGGGGCTGGAACATCTTCTTCACCTATCTGAACGGCACCAATAATTTCGACCCCGCCAGCCAGCTCGGCATCCGCGGCAATGGCGATCAGGCCTGGTTCGGCTGGCCGAAATCGCCGCGCCTGGAAGAGCTGCGCCTCGATTGGTTCGGGGCCAAGGATATCGCCGCTCAAAAGTCGATCTGCGCCGAAATCCAGAAGCAGTTCTTCACCGAGGTGCCCTATATCCCGCTCGGCGCCTATTACGAGAAGACGGCCTATCGCGGATTGGCCGGGATGCGTATTGGCTTCGCACAATTCTACGACGTGAAACGAGCATGATGTCCAAGCCGATCCGTATCGCCGTTCTCCAGTTCGCCCATGAGACGGTCACCTTCCTCCCCAACGACACCACCCGCGAGGATTTCATCTATCCCGGCTCGCCGGCCGGCGGCGAGGTGCTGCTTGCGACCGACCCGAAGGGCTATATGGGCGGCTTCGTCCAGGTCGCGCGCGAACACGACGATGTCGAGCTGATCGGCATCACCTCGCCGCTCTGGCCGCGCACCGGCACGGGCTCGGGTTGGGTCACGCAGGATGCCTACGAGCATTTCCTCGGCATCATGATCGAGGAGCTGAAGGCTCAACCGGCGCTGGACGGCGTCTATCTGGCGCTTCACGGCGCGCTGGCGGTACGCGGCGTGCCGCGTCCCGAGGCCGATATCGCAAGGCGCGTCCGCGAGGTCGTCGGCCCGGAGGCCTTCATCTCCGCGACATTCGATCCCCATGGCAATGAGGACGAAGCATTTCTAGAGCAGGCCGACATGGCCTTCTGCGTCAAATACTTCCCCCATTACGACATGCACCTGCAGGGCGAGCGCGCGGCGCGCATGCTGGTCAGGGCGATCCGCGGCAGCTTCAAGCCGGTGCACCGGTCGCTGCGGATCCCGATCCTCGCACCCACGGTCGTGATGTGGACCGGCGCCTCGCCCTGGTCCGACCTGATCCAGCGGGCGCTGATCTGGGAGGCGCGGGAGCCGGATGTCTTCGTCAATGTCTTCTTCGGATTTCCCTGGGCGGACGTTCCCGATGCCGGGATGGGCCTTCAGGTCCTGACCAATGACGACCCGGACCTCGCCGAGCGCGTGCTCCGCGATATGGCCGACTGGACCTGGCGGCGGCGAAAGGCGCTGCTCGAGACCGTGAAGATCCACACGATGGAGCAGGGCGTCATTCTCGCCCGCGAGGCCGTGACGGAKGGCAGGGCGCCGGTCGTGCTCGCCGATTACAGCGATCGCTCGGGCTATGCCACCTGGCTGCTGCAGGAGATCGTCGCGCAGAGCTGTGAGCGCACCCTGATCGCCACCATCGCCTCGCCCGAGGCTATCCGTGCCGTGCTCGCGGCCGGAGCCCGGCCCGGCGATGCGTTCGACGCGGAGATCGGCGGCCTCTTCGATGAATCGGCAGGCGAGCCCGTGCGCATCACCGGCACGATCCGCGATATCCGGACGGCCACGAACCGACGCGGCATGGGCAACGAGTCCGTCTGCGTCAGCTTCGGCAACGGCAATGTGCTGGTCTTGAGCCCTTATC
>NZ_JBFTLD010000413.1:0-3536 GCF_056396265.1 Allobosea sp. 05T422_2
CGTTCCCATTACCGCGGGGTGGAGCAGCCCGGTAGCTCGTCAGGCTCATAACCTGAAGGTCGTCAGTTCAAATCTGGCCCCCGCAACCAAAAATCCCAAAAAACACTCAAGCCCGCCGCGATAAACGCTGCGGGCTTTCTGCGTTCTAAGCCGCGGAACACAAGGCTCGGCACGCGGATCAGCATGGTCCCGCGGATGGACCGACCGACTCCCGCCGGCCTGGCGCCAGGACCAGATAAAGCGCTGCGGCTGGCCGCTACCGCTTCACCCGCAAGCGCGGGCGGCTGGCGTTCCAGTCGCGGGCGCGATTGATCCCGGCCGTTTACCTTCACCGCCAGCAGGCCGTCGCTGGTTGAAATCCCGGCGCCAGGAAGCGTCAGTGCGTAGGCAACGGCCTCGTCCCAGCTGAACGACATGCCATGGCTCCCTGCAGAATCCGCGGGCTGACCGGCCTTGGCTTTGGCCGGATCCTCAGTGTGTCTTGCCGCTTACCCGTTCAGCACGCAACTCAGCACCGTCGTCGTAGAAACAGTCTTGACTGTTTGTAAATGCGATCACAGGCTTGCTCTCGGCTGAAAGTGGAGGGGCAGCTTGACCGGAACCGGCAAGAGGCGATCGCAGAAGGAACGCAGCGCGGACACCTCTGCGCGGCTGATGCATGCGACGATCGATCTGATGCATGATCGCGGGCTCGCACGCACGACCACCCCCGAAATTGCCCGCGCCGCCGGCGTCTCGCGTGGCGCGCTGACGCATCACTTTGCCGGGCGCGAGGCGATCATCACGGCTTCTGTCGCCGATCTGCTCGGGCGTTCCTCGCGCAACCTGCATCGCTTCGCCGAGGCCTTCGCAGAGCGGGGTGGCTCCAGCGACGAGATCGTCGACTACATCTGGCAGATGATGTCGGACCGGCTGTTCTATGTGACCATGGAGTTCCTGCCGGAGGCGCGGCATAATGACGAGTTCCGGGCTGATCTCGTGCCCGTGGTGCGAGAATTCCACGCTGGTCTGGATGCGGTCTGGACCGCACTCGCCGCCCGCACCAAGGTCGATGCGGACCATACCCGCGTGGTGATGAACGCCACGATGTGCCTGGTGCGCGGCATGATCGCCCAGACCGTGCTGCGGAAGGACCCAGCCTATTACGCCGAGATGCTGAATTTCTGGAAGCTTCAGGTCCGCCAGCATTTTCCGACACAGACATCGCCCTCACGCCGGTCGGTTGCGGGGGCACAGGCTTCATGACGCCGCTGCTGACGGTCACGGGCCTGAAGCTCGACTTCTACGGCGTGCATGTGCTGCGCGGTGTCGATCTCGCCGTGCCGGCCGGAAGCTTTACCGGCCTGATCGGCCCCAACGGTGCCGGCAAATCGACCTTGTTCAATGCTGTATCCGGACTGTACCGGCCCAAGGGCGGTACAGTCGCGCTGGGGCCGAAGGATGCAACGGGCCTGGCACCGGAAGAACTCGTCGCGGCGGGGCTTGTGCGGACCTTTCAGCTGGCACGGGGCTTCCCCAAGCTCAGCGTCTTCMAACATCTGATGCTCTATGGCGCGGATCAGCCCGGCGAGAATCTGCTCGCGGGGTTGTTCGGCTCTGCTGCCGCACGCCGCCGCGAAGCCGAGCTGGCAGGGCGCGCCTTCGAGATTGCGCGCCGGCTGAAGCTCGACCACGTGCTTGATAATCCGGTCACGGCGCTGTCCGGCGGTCAGAAAAAACTGGTCGAGATCGGGCGAGCCCTGATGGCCAAGCCGAAAATCCTGCTGCTCGACGAGCCGATGGCGGGCGTCAATCCGAGCCTGGCCGACGAGATCGCCGAGCATCTCGTCGGGCTCAACCGTGAAGGCCTGACGATCTGCCTGATCGAGCATGACATGGCGCTGATCAAGCGCCTCTGCCAACCGGTCGTCGTCATGGCCGAGGGCAGGACCCTGACCCAGGGTTCGTTCGAGGAGGTCGCCGCCGACATCCGGGTGCAGGAAGCCTATCTCGGGAGGCGGCATTGAGCGCGGCTGCGGGCGCCGCCCTGCTCTCGGTCGAAGGTGTTGTCGCCGGCTATGGCGCGGCCGAAGAAATTCTCAAGGGCACGTCGCTCAGGGTCGCACCAGGCGAGATCGTTTCGATCATCGGGCCGAACGGGGCCGGTAAATCGACCTTGCTCAAGACCGTCGCGGGGCTGGTTGCGGCGCGCAAGGGCCAGATCAGCCTGAACGGCGCGGATATCACGGCTGCGAATGCGCTTGGCCGGGCGCGGGCCGGCATCGGCTTCGTACCGCAGGAACGCAATGTCTTTGGTGCGATGACGGTTGCCGAGAACCTGGAGATCAGCGGTTTCCAGGATTCCGGCGGAGTCAGGACGCGCAGCGAAGAGATGTATCAGCGCTATCCGATGCTGGCGGAGAAGCGGCGCGCGCTGGCGCGTACGCTGTCGGGCGGACAGCGGCAGATCCTGGCGATGGCGATGGGGCTGATGAATGCGCCGAGCCTGCTGCTGCTCGACGAGCCGACAGCCGGGCTCTCGCCCAAGGCGGCTGATGAACTGTTCGAGGCGATCGTCGCCCTGAACAGGGGGGGCTTGCCGATCCTGATGGTGGAGCAGCACGCGCTCGAAGCGCTCGAAATCTCGACGCGGGGCTATGTGCTCGTCTCTGGCCGCAACAGCCGAGAGGGGGCGGGACCTGCTCTCGCCTCCGACCCCGATATCCGCCGCCTCTTCCTGGGCGGCTGAAGCCGACGCCGACACAGTTCAAGAAACATAAGGACAAGGGGATCACCATGACCGATTTCATGACGAACCGCCGGACGCTTCTGACGGGGGYCGCCGCGCTTGCCGGTGTCAGTGCGCTACCGAAGCTCGCGCTCGCCCAGGGCGCGCCGATCAGGATCGGCACCCTGACGCCGTTGACCGGCTCGGGTGGTCCCTATGGCCCGGTGATGGTCAAGGCGGTCAAGGCCGTCATCGATGAGGTGAATGCGGCAGGTGGCGTGCTCGGGCGCAAGATCGAGCTGATCTCGGAGGACGACCAGACCAATCCGGAAGCCGGCGTCCGCGCGGCGCGCAAGCTGATCGACGTCGACAAGGTCTCGGCCATTCTCGGCACCTGGGCCTCCTCGGTCACGACCGCGGTCGCGCCGCTCTGCTGGGAATCGAAGACCTTCCTGGCGACCGTCTCGGGCGCGGATTCGATCACGCAGTTGCCGCATCAGGGCTATCTGATCCGCACGCAGCCGACGACGACGCTGCAGGGCCGCAAGTTCGGCGAGTTCGTCATCGCCGAGAAGGCCAAGCGCGTCTTCTTCCTGTCGCCGCAGACGCCCTTCGCCAAGAGCCAGTTCGACAATATCACCGAGGCCGTGAAGAAGGGCGGCGGCGAGACGGCGTCCCTGATCTATGACGACAAGAAGCCTGCCTATCGCACCGAGATCGACGAKGTGCTGCGCTTCAAGCCCGACGCGGTCGTGTTCGGCGGCTATACGCCCGACACCGCCGTGATGCTGAAAGACCTCTTCCGGGCCGGCTTCGGCGGGCTCAAGGT
>NZ_JBFTLD010000414.1:0-3477 GCF_056396265.1 Allobosea sp. 05T422_2
GACATAGACCTGCAGCAGCGCCACCGCGCCGCCGCCGATCAGCTTCGATGTCAGCAGGAACCAGCGCGGAAACGGGCTGACGAGCAAGGTTCGCATCGTGCCGGTTTCGCGGTCATAGACCATCGAGAGCGAGGACTGCATGGCATTGAAGAGCAGGATCATGCCGATCAGGCCCGGCGTCACGAAGACCTCGTAGAGGACATAGGTTTCATAGGGCGGGATGATCGAGACGCCGAGAACCTGGCGAAAGCCGGCGGCGAAGATGAAGAGCCAGACGAGCGGCCGCACCAACGCGGAGAGGAAGCGTTCGCGCTGATGGATGAAGCGCAGCATCTCGCGCCAGACGATGCCGTTGAAGCAGGCGAGATAACCAGAGAAGCCCGAGCGCTCCGGCGCGTCCGCCAGTGTCGGTGGCGCATGATCCAGCGGGATGGTCTTCATGCCGCCACCGTGCCGGCAGGATTGGCAGCCGCAGAGCCCGTCATCGTCGTGAATGCCTCGCGTATCGTTGCCGTGCCCGTCATGGCGAGCAGGTTGTCGTGATCGCCGGCAAACAGAACCCGGCCCTTGTGCAGGATGACGATGCGATCGCTCGGCGCGACCTCGTCGATCAGATGAGTCGCCCACAGGACGCCGAGCCCCTGGCTGGCGACGAGATCGCGCACCAGGGCGATGATGCCCTCGCGCGCTCCGATATCGAGGCCGACGGTGGCTTCATCGAGCAGAAGGCAACGCGGCTCGTGCAGCAGGGCACGCGCGATCTCGACCCTGCGCGCCTGGCCGCCCGACAGCGCACGCACCTTGTCGCGTGCCTTGTCGGAGAGCCCGATGATGTCGAGCAGTTCCATGGCGCGCGCCCGCGCCGCGGCGAGACCGAAACCATGCAGCGCCGCATGATAGGCGAGGTTTTGCAGCAGGCTCAGGTCGGCATCGAGCGAGCGGCTCTGGAACACCACGCCGATCTGCCGCAGCGCTGCCGACGGGGCGCGACGCACATCATTGCCGAAGACCCGGATCTCGCCGCTGACATTGTCATAGAGCCGCGTGATCAGCGCAAACAGCGTCGATTTACCCGCGCCGTTGAGGCCGAGCAGAACGGTGAACGAACCGGCCGGAACCTCCAGCGACACATCGACGAGGGCACGCCGCTCGCCGAAGGCATGGCTGACCCCGGCGACCGAGAGCGCCATGCCGACCCGCCGATCGTCGAATGCTGCGTTCACGTGACGATGATCCGCGCCGCGTTAGCCAAAGATGGAGCAACGATGCAAGCCTTCATGCTCTCCTCCGAACGACTCTTGGCCTTCTGCGTGCCGAGGCGCGCGCTGATCAAAATRGGGCGATGGCGACACCCCAGGGGTAGCGTCCTACCTTCACTGACTTGGTGACACGCAGTTTCTCGACATCGATGATCGAGACGTCGTTCGATGTGCCGTTCGTCGTGAAGAGCAGCTTCTCGTCGGGCGTGAAGGCGAGCTGCCAGACGCGCTGCCCGACCAGGAGATAGCGCTCCACTTTCAGGGTTGCGGTATCGACGACGGCGACGCGGTTGGCCGGCCCGAGCGCGACGAAGGCTGTTTTGCCATCCCTGGTGATCCGGATGCCGACGGGCTGGATGGCGTCGGCGTTGACGCCATTGATCTGGAACGACACCTTGCCGACGGGCTTGCGCGTCTTGACGTCGATGACGCTGACCGTGCCGCCGATCTCGGAGCTGACCCAGACCTGCGATCCGTCCGGCGTGAACTGCGCATAGCGCGGGCGGGCGTCGACCAGGACATGGTCGGTCGTCTTATTGCTTCCCGTGTCGATGAAATGCGCCATGTTCGTCGTTTCGGAGGTGTTGACGAGAATGGTCCCGTCAGGGCTGATGCCCATGCCCTCGGGCTCGACACCGACGGGGATTTCCGACAGGACCGAGCCCTTCTCGATATCGACGACGGTGACGATATTGTCGTCCTCGTTGGCGATATAGAGCGGGTTGCCTTTCGGATGCAGGGTGAAGAGCTCCGGGTCAGGACCCGAGGGCAGATTCTTGACGAATTCCAGGGTCTTGGTGTCGAAGACCTGCACGACATTGTCGTCGCTCGCGCAGATCAGCAGCCACTCGCCGTTCCGGGCCAGCACGACCCCGCGCGGACGTTKACCGACCTTGATGGTCTTGGTCACTTCCAGCGTCGTGCTGTCGATGACGCTGACGGTGTTGTCCTTTTCATTGGAGACGAACACCGTGTAGGCGTTGGCTGTGGATCCGAGCAGTAAAAGCGCGCCCGCCGAAAGAAATGATGTGAGCCGCATGGTGTTCCGTTTCCGATGATGATGTCGAAAAACCAGGACGCGATTGGCTTCAGGCTCTGACTTACTCTCCTACAATCTGCATTTCGTTTCCGGCCGGTCGAGCCCGAGCGTATCCAGCGTCGAGAACTGGTGCAGAAAGCCCGGCTGCGGCGAAACCGAGACCGGGAGCTTCGGCGTCGCGATCAGGATCGGTTCGCGCAACTGGCCGTTCCAGTCCCTGAATGTCAGTTTCTGGCCCTTGAAGCCTGCCACGTCGAACTCTGCGGAGCGCAGATAGGCCGCGATCTCGGCAAACGCGGTCGAGCGACGGCGCGCTGCCGCCTCGCCGATGCTGCGGATCGCGAGCCAGGCATCATAGTCGAGCGGGCGCATCGTCCGGTTCGCCGATCGCCTGAAGCGGTTCTGGAACTGGGTCGCTCCCCATTGTTCGAGCGCGGGATGCCAGCTTGTCGCCGTCAGCCCCTGTGTCCCCACCACCGGTCGCGCCTCCCAGGTCCGAAATGGGAAGTACTCGCCGAACAGCCCGGCCTCGTCGGCCACGACCACGACGTCATGGGCCGCCGCATTCTGCGTGAAGACCGGGATCTGCAGCTGAATCTGTTCGTGACCGCCATCGGCGCGCCGCGAGCCGCCTTCGTCGGAGAAAACCCGCTCCTCGACAATGCGGCCGCCGAAGCGCTTTGCCGCGCGTCGCACCGCCCCGGCGAAGGCCTCGTCCTCTGGCCGCGTTCCGAGAACCAGGAACCAGCGCCGCCACTGTTTCCAGACGAGATACTGCGCCAGCGCATCGGCGAGCATCGCGCGTGACGGGGCGGTATGCAGGACATTGGCGCGGCAATCCTCCTCGCGCAGGTTTTCGTCCGGCGCGCCGGCGTTGAACAGCAGCACATCCTTTCCCTTCAGCGCGTCGGCGAGCCTGAGAACGGTCTGGGCGCGCACGTCGAGCACCAGAAAATGTTGCCCCGCGGCGACGCGGCTTTCGGCTTCGACGAGCAGTTCATCGGCCTTGGCGCTCTCGATGATGTCCAGGCGAAACTCCTGGCCGAGAAAACGCCCCGTATTGGTGTTGTCTGCAATGGCGAGCCGCGCGCCGGCGATACCGTCGTCGGGCGGCGGAATGTCGAGCAGCGACAGCGGGAGAGGGCGCTCCTGGATCTCCCGGACGAGCAGGATGCCGAT
>NZ_JBFTLD010000415.1:0-3475 GCF_056396265.1 Allobosea sp. 05T422_2
AATTTCAACTGCGTGCTTGTCGGCGATGAGAGCGACTGCACCGACGTTTTCAACGACGATCTGGCGATCCTTTATCTGCAATATTCGACGCAATGGGACAGTTTCGCCCATGTCGGCGCCCAGTTCGACGCCGATGGCGACGGCATTGCCGAGCGCGTCTACTATAACGGCTTCCGGGCTGGCATCGAGATTATCGGCCCCATAGAGGTCGGCGATGCAGGGCCCGGCGGTCAGGCCAGTACATCCAGCGCCCGTGCGCTGGGTATCGAGAACATGGCCGCCCACGGCATCCAGGGTCGCGCCGTGATGGTGGATCTGCGCGCCCATTTCGGGGATGAGCGCCGGCTCGTCGGCTATGACGACCTGATGTCGGTCCTGCTGGCCGATAACGTGACGGTCGAGGCCGGTGACGTGCTTTGCCTCCACACCGGCTTTGCACAGTGCGTGCTCGATATGGCCGCGCCGGATCCCGCCATCCTGCTCGGAACCTGCTGCGTCCTGAACGGTCGCGATCGGCGCCTACTGGAGTGGATCAGCGCGAGCGGCGTCGCCGCCATCGCGGCCGACAATTTTGCCGTCGAGGTGGTACCCGCGACCACTGGCGCCGAGCGCTGCTGCTCGAGCTTGCCACTGCATGAGCACTGCCTGTTTAAGAACGGGATACCGCTCGGCGAGCTGTGGCACCTGACGCCGCTGGCCGCATGGTTGCGCGAACATGGACGGTCGCGTTTCCTGCTGACCGCGCCGCCGCTGCGTCTGCCGGGTGCGGTCGGCTCGCCGGTGACGCCGATCGCGACTGTCTGAACCAGAGACAAGGCCATCCTGATGCCAAGCAAGGAACGCGTCCTCATCACCGGCTCGGCCGCCGGCATCGGCCGCGCCACGGCCGAACGCTGCCGGGCCGAAGACTACGAGGTCATCGGGATCGACCGCGACGGCGACGGCATCCAGGCTGACCTGTCAGATCCCGAGTCCACGGCCGCCGCACTTTCGGTCGCCTTGCGGGGCGGGCCGATCACCCGGCTCGTCAACAATGTCGGCATCGTGCGACCGGGACCGGTCGAAGAGCAAAGTTTCGCCGATCTCGACTTCGCCGTCTCGCTGAACTTGCGTTGCAGCCTGCAATGCCTGCAGGCGCTCCTGCCGGGGATGAAGCAGGCCGATTTCGCCGGGTAGTCAACATCGCGTCAAGGGCAGCGCTCGGCAAGGAACGGCGCAGCGTCTATGCGGCGACCAAGGCGGGTCTCATCGGGATGGCCAAGGTGTGGGCGCTCGAACTGGGCGGCCACGGCATCACCGCCAACAGCATCGGGCCCGGGCCGATCCGCACGGAGCTGTTCGAGCGCGCCAATCCGCCGGGAAGCCGGGCGACACAAGCCATCCTCGACGCCCTACCGGTGGGGCGCATGGKAGAGCCGGAAGATATCGCCAACGCGGCCGCCTTCCTGCTCGACGCCCGCAGCGGCTTCGTGACCGGGCAGACTCTCTATGTCTGCGGTGGCATGACCGTCGGCGCAGCAGGTAGCTGAAGGCAGACTATGAAACGGCTGGATTGCAAGTTCGCCATCTGGTCAGGCTGAATGTCAGCATTGTGGAAGTTCCCCGACAGCAAGTTTTGGTGCATCCGGTTGGCCGCAGCGGTTTGATGAATGTCCGGGCTCCATCCGCATTGACGTTGCCCCCAGGTTTTATCTAGCTGTGAGTTTGTTTCTGGCGGTTTGCATGCCCCTTTGGGCGGGTGAAGCGTCGGGCGTCGGCGCACTGCGGCGACGAGGATTCGCCGTCTACAAAGCTCAGGGAAAACTCGTGGCGCTATGAGAAAGACGGCAAGAGCCGCCACGGCGATTGGGATCCAAGGCTGCTAAGGAAGTAATTACGCAGCAGCGGCCTCCTTGATGGCCCCAGCAACCCATTCATTGAGGCTCTTGCCTTGGGCCGCTGCTGCAATGACCGCCGCCGCATGATCGTGAGGATCGAGGCGCACGTTGAACTTCCCGGAGAAGTTTCGGTGCGGTTCGATGTTCTTCTCCCGGCACATTTCAAGAAAGACGGCCAGAGACCTGCGGCCCTCCTCGATCAGGGACTGCACGCTTTCGGCGTAAAAGTCGGCCCCACCCTTCAAGCCGAGGAACTCGCCGCGAAACATCCGGATTTCAGGGTCGAACGTCAGGACAGCTTTCTCAGTGTCGATCTCAATCACGTTCTTCATGGTTTCACTCCGTTCTCATCAAGCCATTTGCGGATGCTGGCGACAGCGCCTTTATCGGTATCCGGMGAAGGGAGCGGGCGATGAAAAACGCGCACYTCTCCAAAGAGGAAGACACCTACCCGCGAGCCTTCTCCCTCGCTGACCTCAGCGCCAAGCGCCACGAATAAAGCTTCCATATCGGCCCATCGGATAGAGCCATTTACGGGCCGGGCGTAGCTCAGATCCAGCGTGGCTTTGTGCCGCTTCTTCATGCGAAATTAGTACCGATACTCAGTACCATTTGCAAGGCGGTGCTTGCGTGAAAGCCGCCGGGGCTTCATGAAAAAAAGGTTCGGTTGAATGGCGCTGATGGACGATGCCTTTGCCCTGATCTGCTGCCTCGGCAGGGTCCGGCTGGATTGCAGATAATGGCATTGTCACCGGGTAGCTCCGCGGCTTGTTTTGCCGTCTCCTTCGCCTGCTCCATCCGGAGCGCCCGCGGCTTCCGTCGGGTCTGCGTGTTCCGCTCCGTCGCCAGCTTCCTGAAATGCGCCAGATCGCTGACCAGGCGGGCGTAGGCGGCGACGTTCTTGAGCCGCAACTGCTCGATCACCTCCGGGCCGTGCTCTGCGTCATCGGCGGCGACGATTTCGATGATCGATGCGCCGAGGCGATCGCGGGCGTTGAGCAGGTTCCTTTGCCTCACGGCGGTCCCTCCAGCGCCCGCGCGCGACATGCGCGATTGGTGCGCAATTCTAGCAGGAACTAGCCGGCCGCACCCGGCGAAATGTGAGCACTCTGCGCCGGGACGACGTGCCGGCTCACGCGGCAAAATCCAGGCGCCGGCACCGCGTCGGACGCGGGTTTTCGTGCCGTTTGATGCCCGCAGGCGATCTGATTATGGTCTCGCCCCAAACATGTTCACGCCCACAGGAAGCAGCATGATGCGCGCCTTGGGAATGGTTCTGGTCGCAGTCGCTATTTCGAATGGAATGGTAGCAACTCCAGCAACAGCGGCCGGGGATTTCCCACTTGCCTCTTGCGCTTTGTGGAATGGAACCATCGTCGAGCGAGAGGGCATCGACACCAGAACCTCAATGATCAAGGGCATCGTTACGAAAGCGGATCTTCAGGACTACTGCGAGCGTGACCCAGGCGGCGAGAATCAAGCCTCCCGGCAGCAAGTCAGGCATCAGCCAGTGCGTGGCGCGCCATCTCAAGACCGAGAGCGACGTGGAACTTCTTGCGATGGCGAACTGCCCTGCTGGCTTGCTTGAATTCCAGTAC
>NZ_JBFTLD010000416.1:0-3437 GCF_056396265.1 Allobosea sp. 05T422_2
GGGTGAGCCGCGGCACGCGCGGCCAGTACGACATGGCGATCCACGGCGTCTCGTCGGACAACAACGACCCTGATGGCCTTACCGTGGTCCTCGACACTTCGTTGTCGCCGACCCATGGCCGCTCTTTCAAGGTYGATGCTCCGCGCACGATTGCGGCACTCGCCAAGGGGCGTTCCGAGTTCGATCAGGCCAAGCGGGTCGAGATCTACAAGGAGATGCAGCGCGCGGCGCTCGAGGAGGTACCCCTGGTCGGCCTCGCCTGGCGCTCGCAAGGCTATGGCATGGACAAGAGCGTGATGGGCTTCACCAACCTGCCCGGCGCGCTCACCACCTCATCGGGCGCGACGCTCGAAGAGACCTATTTCGGATGAGCGTGACCTGGTTCGCGCGCCGCCTTGCGGTTTCGCTCGGCCTCGCCTGGGTCGTTGCAACGATCGTCTTTCTCGCCCTGCACATGGTGCCGGGCGACCCCGCCGAATTGCTGCTTTCGACGGGAGGGATCTCACCCGATCCAGCGGCTGTCGCGGAGTTGCGTGAAAAGCTTGGGCTCGAGCGGCCGCTGCTTGCGCAGTATGGCGCGTTCCTCGCCGGCCTCATGCAAGGCAATCTCGGGCATTCCCTGGTCGATGATTATCCGGTGCTGAGCGAGATCGCGCTGCGCCTGCCGCGCACGCTGGAGCTCATTCTTGCCGGCACCTTGATCGGTATCGCGGTCGGCGTGCCCTCCGGCGTCTATGCGGCCCTTCATCGGGGCGGGCGCTTCGATCGCATCGCTTCTGGCGTCACAGCGCTCCTGCTGGCCGTGCCGGTTTTCGTGGTGGGCACATTGCTCGTGCTGCTGATGGCGCAGACCCTGCGGCTGATGCCGGCCGGCGGGTTCGTGCCCTTCACACAGGACCCGGTCCAGCATCTCAAACTGCTTACGCTTCCGGCCATCGCAGTCGGCAAGGGGCTGGCCGCCATCCTGTTCCGGATGACGCGCGCCTCGATGCTGGATGCACTCGCCAATGACTATGTCCGCACCGCTCGCGCAAAGGGCCTCTCGCAGGCGCGCATCCTGGTCGTCCATGTGCTGCGCAATGCGCTCAACCCGGTGCTGACCGTACTCGGCCTGCAAATGGGAACCCTGCTGGGCGGCACCGTGCTCGTCGAATACGTCTTCAACTGGCCGGGCCTGTCGACGCCGCTGCTGCGGGCCGTCGAGGCGCGCGACTATCCGATGGTGGTCGGTATCATTCTTACCATCTCGGTTCTGTTCCTGTTGATCAACCTTGTGGTCGAGATTCTTCACGCGATCGTTGATCCGAGGGTGCAGGCGGGATGAAACGGCTCTGGCTTCCCGGCGCCTTTGTCGCGCTGATTATCTTCATCGCTCTCGCCGCTCCGTTTCTCGGCCTGCCGGATCCGGTCAGGCAGGACATTGCCCGGCGGCTCGCTGCGCCGAGCGCAGGCTCCTGGCTCGGCCGTGACGAATTCGGCCGCGATGTGCTGTCGCGCTTAATCTGGGGCGCGCGCACAAGTCTGGGCGTCGCCTTCGTCGCTGCCTTGGTTGCGGGAACAGTCGGCACCGCGATCGGCCTGATCGGGGGCTGGGGCAAGGGGCTTGGCGCGTTCCTGACGGTGCGCAGCGTCGAGATCATCATGTGCTTTCCGCCGGTGCTGCTCGCCCTGCTGGTCGTCACCTTGCTCGGGCCGGGCGCGGCGACGCTGGTCCTGGTCCTGTCGGTTCTCTATCTGCCGGGCTTCGCACGCGTGGCCTATGCCGAAGTGCTCGCGGTGCGGTCGCGCGAATATGTCGAGGCGGCGCGGGCGTTCGGCGCCACGCCCCGACGTATCCTGCTCCGCACCGTGCTTCCCAATATTGCCGGCCCGCTCCTGGTGCAGCTGTCCCTGACAGTGGCGGCCGCTGTCGTCATCGAAAGCGGCCTGTCGTTTCTCGGACTTGGCGTCGTTCCGCCGGCGCCCTCCTGGGGACTGATGATCAGGGGCGCGCGCGCTACGATGGAGCAGGCGCCGCTGCTGCTGCTCTGGCCCTGCGCGGCGCTGACGCTGACCATCCTCGCCATCAACCTGCTCTGCGATGCCCTGCGCGACGCGGTCGATCCCCGAACCGCCGACCGCTGAGAGGCAGAGCCTTCCCATGACGATCCTCACCGCGAACTCCCTCGCATATCCAGGATGAAGCCAATGGCCACCAAGACTACTCCCCTCGTTCACATGGGCACGATCACCGGCGGAGAGGCACGGGAGATCCTCGAAGAGAACCCCGTCATCCTGCTGCCGATGGGCAGCCATGAGGATCAGGGCCCGCACGCACCGATGGGCGACTATCTTCTCGCCGAGAAGATCGCCGAGCTCGCGGCCATCCGCGCCTCGGAGCGCGGCGTGCGCACGCTGGTTGCTCCCGTCCTGCCCTTCGGCGGCGCCGACTGGTTCGGTCCGATGGTCGGTGGCATTGCCATTTCGCAATCGACCTTGACGGCGGTGATCGCCGAGATGGTGGATTCACTGCATCGCAATGGCCTGACGCGCATCATCGTGATCAACGGCCATGGCGGCAATGTCGGCCCGATCTCCGACGTGGCGCGCGAGCTTTACCAGCGCGAGCAGATCGTCCTGCCGAGCCTTTATCTCTGGCGCATCGCCTACGGGCTGCTGCCGGGCATTCTCGGCGCGGAGAAGGCGGCTGCGGTCGCTGGACATGGTGCCGATCMGCTGACCAGCCTCGGGCTGCACCTGTTCCCGGAGCTGATGCGCAAGGACCTGATCCCGGCTGGCCAGCCGCTGAAGCGCGATCCCGTGCTCGACCTGCAGTTCACCGGGCTTGGCACGGCGAGCTTCGAGGGCGCCGAGGTGGCGATGCCCAATGAGTATGACGAGGTCTACAATCTTGGCGTCGCCAAGGGGGATCCGAAGCTGTGCTCGGCTGAAACGGGGGCTGCGCTCTCCGAGAAGCTCACCGAGATCTGCGCCCGTTTCGTGGCCCATTTCGCCAGCAAGGTCGACGGCTGAGCCTGCCCCGCTGATATCCCTACGGCGGCGCATGGGTCTCCAGCGCCGCCGCGCCATGACAAGCCGGTGGGCGCTGGCTACGACATTGCGGCTGCCTCGCATGCGGCCATGACAAGAGGGGAAGCTTCCATGCCGACACGTCGTCTTGTTCTTCAGACCGGGCTTGCGACCATCGCCGCTCCGGCTCTCGTCAGGGCCCAGGGGCTCAGCGGCTCGATCACGCTGATGTCCTATTCCGGGATCTTCCAGGACAACTACGTGAAGGCGGTGGTCGAGCCGTTCCAGCAGGCCTTTCCCGGCGTGAAGGTGAACTATGTGCCGGGCGGCACCTCGGCCCAGATGGTCGGCAGCGTCCGAGCCCAGAAGGCTGATCCGCAGGTCGATTTGGCAATCATGGATGTCACCACCTCCAGCATCGGCAATAT
>NZ_JBFTLD010000417.1:0-3435 GCF_056396265.1 Allobosea sp. 05T422_2
GGTCGACCCTGTTCAGCGAACAGATCTGGAATGTCGTGCTGGTCGGCGGGGTCATCAGCTCGATGCTCGCCGCCGCCGGCGGCTTCCTCAACCAGGGCGGCGCCGATCCGATGGGCGGGATCCTGTCCCGCCTGAAGGACATCACGGAACGCGCCGGCGCCTCGACCGATCCAGCCGACGCGCAAGGGCTGTCGCAGGAACTCGGCGTCCTGGCGATCGACATGGCAGCCCTCGGCTACAAGCGCCGATGCAGCTACGAGGAGTTCGCGCCGCTGCAACTCGCCTATGAGAGCGCGCGGGACGCTGTCGCGGCACTGCGCGCCGGACCGCCGCCCACGGCTCGCGGCGACATGGCATCGGAAGCCGTGGCGCGGCCCCAGTCACTGCAACGGGAGCGCAGCCCGTGAGCCCTGCCCCTGTCGCACGGCGCTGATGGCCGCCCCGGCAAGGACGCTCGCGATGAATGCCCCGCCCACGAGCACCCGGACATTGCCCGCGCGAGCCGGATTGTGGGCGTCAGAGTTGCGAGTCGATCGGCAGGAGCTTCAACAGGTCGGCGACGAGGCGCCGGCGCAAACGGGTCTCGGGCTCGCCCCGATAGTGGACGCTTTGCCCCTCCCGCGCCGTCTCCCAGACGATCCCGCCATTCGGCTCGAGCAGAACACGGTAGCTGTTGGCGGGCCCGACGCCGGTCGCCATGTAGGCGACCAGCCTCTCCGCCAGCTCCGGGCTCTCGATATAGAGCCCGGCCTCGGTGTTGATCACGGCGGAGCGCGGATCGAGGTTGAAGCTGCCGATGAACACGGCCTGCCGGTCGAAGGCCATGGCCTTGGTATGCAAGGCTGCAGGTGACCGGCCGGAACGGAGCGACCAGCCCGGCCGGTAGGCGTCGGTATCCGGGCGCAGCTCGTAGAGCTCCATGCCGTTCTCCAACAGCCGCCGGCGGGTCTTGGCGTAGCCGGAATGCGCCGGCAGCATGTCGTTCGAAGCCAGCGAATTGGTCAGCACGCGCACCCGGACATGGCGCTCGTGCAGCGCCTTGACGGTTGCCTGCGCCCTGGCGGGAAGCACGAAATACGGCGTCTCGACGAGCAATTCCTGCTTCAGCTCGGCGACACGCCCGCGGATGAACGCAACCACATGGTCGCTCTCGATGCCCGGCGCGATGGTTTCCGGATCGTCGGCGATGACCCGGCCCTGTGCCCAGACGAGATTGTCGCGAAGCTCCGCGCTCTGGAGTGCCAGTTCGTCGAGGTCCTGGTCGATCGGATAAGGGTATTCGGCGGCGGCGATCTCCGCGCGCAGGCGAATGAGGATGGCATCGAGATCGGCGGCGCCATAGCTGCGCTCGACGATCGTCGCGATCGGCACGGTCGAGGGATTGTTCCAGAACCGGTCGAAAACATCGGACAGATTGCGCACGACAGGCCCGACCGCCAGCACGTCCAGATCGCGATAGTTGGCGATCGTGTTCACGCCATAATAGATGTCGCCGATATTGCGGCCGCCCACGATCGCCGCAGCATTGTCGGCAACCATCAGCTTGTTGTGCATGCGGCGGTTCAGCCGGCCGAAATCGACGATATAGTCGAGCGCAGACCAGCGCCGGTTTGTCACCGGATTGAACAGGCGGATCTCGACATTGGGATGCGCGTCGAGGGCGGCTTTGACGGCATCGCTGGCCTTGTAGAAGGCGTCGTCGACGAGAAGACGAACCCTGACCCCGCGATCGGCCGCCTTCATCACGCTGTCGACGATGATGCGGCCGGTGATATCGCCGTCCCAGGAATAGTACTGCATATCGAGGCTGCGCTCGGCCAGGTCGGCCAGCGCGAGACGGGCGATGAAGGCCTCACGCCCGTGGATCAGGAGGCTGAAGCCGGAGAGGCCGGGATGTTGATCGGCAGCCGCGCCGAAGGATTGTCCCAGCCTGGTCGAAGCGGGGTCGCCGAACGCCGTCGATATGCTGCGCTGGTCGTCGGACCAAGGGCGGGCAGCGCGGCCGGTGAAAACCCTACCCAGCCAATTCACGACCATGCGCGGGATTGCGCTCGCGCCGGGCGCCCGAGGCCGGACCGACCCTGCAGAACGGCTGGTTCCTTGCGTATCGGCGCGTATCGGGCTGGGCTTTTCGCGGCGCATGGTGCTCTCCACCATCCCTGGCTGGCAAGCAAGCGCGGCAGCGGGCAATCCGTCAAGCACAAGCCGCGGGCCAATTGGCCTGTGCCTCGAAAAATCACGGCCAATGCGGTGGGGGATACTGCAAGGACATTGGGCCATGCCCGGCCAGGCGCGGCGGTTGTGGCGTGGCGCTGCCCACACCGGAGAGACGACGCGCGGAACGAGCCGACAATTCGGTGCGATCAGGGCCTCAAAGGCAGTTCTCGAATTCGCGAAAAGGCGTACCTTACGCAAAGATTGCACCGGCTGTTTTCTGTGTGGGGGCGTCATGTCTGCAAGATCGAACAGGCTCGCGTCGCCAAAGAGGTCTGAGCTGGAGGTCCTGCACGGCGCCAGCGCCGACGAGATCCTCACCAATCGGCCGCTACCGGATGAATTCACGCGGGTGATGTCGTTGGCGGAGCGGATGGAGGCCGGAAAGGCGCTTCGCGATCGCGTCCCCCGCCCGCAGCATCGGACATGGGCGCCGAACGGAAGCCGCCCCGACCCGCTCGCCCTTCTTCAGGCGGCGGATGCCGATCGCATTCCCGAGCTCGTCCCCATCCGCTATGGGCGCATGCTGCAGTCGCCCTTTGCTTTCTACCGGGGATCAGCAGGCATCATGGCAGCCGATCTCAGCACCACGCCGAACACCGGCATCCAGGTGCAGGCCTGCGGCGACTGCCACCTGATGAATTTTGGCGGCTTTGCCACGCCCGAACGCAACATCCTCTTCGACATCAACGATTTCGACGAGACCTTGCCCGCCCCCTGGGAGTGGGACATCAAGCGGCTCGCGACCTCGTTCGTCCTCGCGGCCCGGTCGATCGGATTGCCGGCCAGGACCGCGCGGGACACCGCCATCGCCTGCGTGCGCAGCTACCGCAGGCACCTTGCGACTTACGCGGACATGCATCCGCTCGACGTCTGGTACGCGCGCGTCACGGGAGACGATCTCGTCTCCGTGGCGCCCGCGCGCGAACGCGGCCGAATTCAGAAGCGGATCGCGAAGGCGGCCCAGCAGGACGGCTCGGAAACCGATTTTCCCAAGATAACGGACATGGTTGGCGGTCGCGTCCGCATTCGCGACATGCCGCCCCTGATCTACCATCCCGAGGGATCGCGGCGTCCGGATTTCGAGGAGCAGTTGAAGCGGATCTTCCGCGATTACCGGGAGACCTTGTCCGAGGACCGTCGCGTCCTGCTGGACCGCTATCATCTGGTCGACGCAGCCATCAAGGTCGTCGGCGTCGGCAGTGTCGGGCGCCGCTGCTG
>NZ_JBFTLD010000418.1:0-3392 GCF_056396265.1 Allobosea sp. 05T422_2
GCTCAAGGAGCAGGTCGCGCGGCTGAAGCGGGCCGCCAAGCGCGCGCCGATCGTGCTGTCATCAGCGTCTGGCCAGGGCGTCGACGATGCCTTGCGCGCCCTCTTCGCGGTGGTCGAAGAGGCTCGGAAGGAAGAGGCCCAGGCCGATGCTCCGGCGCTGGAAACCGGCTGGCGCCCATAACCGGTCATTCGCCACGGGATGTTGACGACCGTTCCCAGCGAGCTCCAAACGGCTTGCGTGGAAACGCGCGCCACCATCTAAGTCATGGCTACCGTCAAAGGGGGACTTGTCAGGTGATTTCGAAGCTTAGGCCTCTCGCGTTCGTTTCCGTCGTGATCTTCAGTGGCGCAGCCCTTGCCCAGGCGCAGCGTCCTTCCGCGAGTGCACAGGCTCCGGCCGCTCCTGGCGGCGTTTCGCAGCCGGACAATACGACGGCGACCTATGGCGACTGGACCCATCGCTGCCAGCAGGGCGTCGGGACCCGGATCTGCGAGATCGTGCAGACGCTCGAGGTGCAGGGGCAGCGCGGCCCGGTGGCGTTGATCGCGCTCGGGCGGCCGGTGCGCAATGAACCCTACAAGCTCGTGGTGCAGGTGCCGCCGAATGTGAGCCTCGGCGCCAAGGCCGGTATCCGCCTTGCGCTCGGAGAGAAGGACGAGGGGACGCTTGCCGACTTCCAGCGCTGCCTTCCCGGCGGCTGCTTCGCCGAGGTGAACGTGAGCGACGACCTGCTGAAGCGTTGGCGCGGCTTTGGCGAGGCTGGCCAGCTTCGCTATCAGGATGGTGCTAACCGCGCCGTCGTGCTGCCCTTCTCGTTCAAGGGCTTTCAGTCCGCAGTGGACGCGCTTGCCCGCGAGCCCTGAGATCGGCGCGTTTCAGTTCTCGGTGAATTGCAGCCGGTGCAGCCGGGCATAGGTGCCGTCATGCTCGATCAGAGCATCATGGCTACCGGTCTCGACGATCCGGCCCTCTTCCAGCACGACGATGAGATCGGCCTCGCGCACGGTCGAGAGGCGATGGGCGATCACCAGTGTCGTGCGGTTCTTCATCAGCCGGGCGAGCGCCTGCTGGACGAGCCGCTCTGACTCGGTGTCGAGTGCGCTCGTCGCCTCGTCGAGCAGCAGGATTGGCGCATCCTTCAGGATGGCCCGCGCGATGGCGACACGCTGGCGTTCACCGCCGGACAGCTTCGAACCGCGCTCGCCGACCTGCGTATCGTAGCCATCGGGCATGGCCATGATGAAATCATGCGCCGCTGCGTCCCTGGCGGCGGCCATGATCTCGGCCTCGGTCGCTCCCGGCCGGCCAAAGGCGATGTTGGCCCGCACGGTATCGTCGAAGAGCATGACATCCTGGCTGACGACACCGATCTGGCCGCGCAGGCTGGCGAGAGTGACGTCGCGCAGATCCTGTCCGTCGATCTCGATGCGGCCCTCGTTCGGGTCGTAAAGGCGCGGCGCCAGGGTGAGCAGCGTCGACTTGCCGGAGCCGGAGCGACCGACCAGAGCTGTCATCCTGCCACCCTGTGCGACGACATCGATGCCTTCCAGGGCGCGGGCATCATCGCGATAGCGAAAGCGAACGTGCCGGAAGGCGATCTCGCCGGCACCGACCTTGAGGGGCTGCGCTCCGGGGCGCTCGGTGACCAACGGCTTCTCGTCGATCAGGGCATAGTAGCGTTTCAGCGAGGCACCGGCCTCCTGCAGGATGGCGTTGAGGTTGCCGAGCGAACGCATCGGCTGCGCCGCGAGCAGCAGCGCCGAGACATAACCGGTGAAATCGCCGATCGTGCTGGTGCCCGCCGTGATCCTGACCCCGATGGCGGCAAGGACGCCGGCGACCGCCATGCCGCCGGCGACCTCGAGCAGAGGATCGAGCCGGCCGCGGGCATTGGCAGCCTTCATCTTGAGCGAGCGGATCGTCTCGAAGGCATGCGCGGCGCGCGCCTTGAGATAGGGCTCGAGCGAGTCCGTCTTGGCGACGCGGGCACCCTGCAGGCTCTCGGTGACGAGGCTTGCCATGATGCCTGTCTGCTCCTGCTGCGACATCGCCATGCGGCGCAACTTCTTGCCGATCCGGCCGATCGGGCGCGCGACGATCGGCGCGATCAGCAGAACGACAAGGGTCATCTGCCAATCGATCCAGAGCAGGGCCCCGACCAGTGCGATGGAGGTCATCACATCGCGCACGGCGATGTTGATGATCCGGGTCAGTGCCTCCTTCACATAGGTGAAGTCGGTGGTGAAGCGCTGGGTCAGCGACGCGGGGTTCTCGCGCTGGAGCTGAGCAAGGTCGGCGTCGATCAGATGCGCGTAGAGCGCGGACTGCATATCCGCTTCGATTCGGCTGACCACGCTGTTGGTCATCACCGTTTGCGTAAGCAGCGAGAAGCCCTTGATCGCAGTGACGATGACGACGACGACCGCAACGGCGTTGACCACGCCGATCTCGATCCCGATCGACTTCGAAACGAGACGCTCCATCCGGCGCACGAAGCCCGTCGCTTCCGCCGATAGGGGGTCGGCGAAGGCGTCGAAGGCTGCCTTGATCAGAAGCGGGTAGAAGCTGGTTGTCGCGGCGATCACCACCACTAGTGCCAGGATCATCGCCATCTGGGGCAGGTAGGCGTTGACTCGCTCGCGCCAGACGCGGGCGAAGAGCGCAAAGGTGTCGTCGGTAACGCGGCCGATCTTCATGGCGCRGGGCCTAACATGGTCGACCGCGATATGCCACTGGCTTGGCGGCGGGGGCGTTCCTCGCGCTCCGGTCTTGTTCCAGACACGAAGCTGGCGTCCCATAGCCACAGTGCTGCAACTGATTCCGGAGATAGCGTATACTCATGCCCGCGCCCCCGCCGGCCCAGATCGGCCAGAGCTTCGCCGAGATCGACACGCCAGCGCTCGTTCTCGATCTCGACGCCTTCGAGCGGAATCTCGTCGCCATGGCCGCCTATACGCAGGCCCATGGCGTACGTCTTCGTCCTCATGCCAAGACCCATAAGAGCCCGGATATCGCCCTGCTTCAGATCGCGCATGGCGCCGTCGGCCAGTGCTGCCAGAAGGTCTCCGAAGCCGAGATTCTCGTCGCGGGCGGAGTCGGCGATGTTCTGGTCACCAACGAGATCGTCGGTCCAGCCAAGCTCGATCGGCTCGCCAAGCTGGCGCGCAACGCACGGATCGGCCTTTGCGTCGATCATCCCGAGGGCGTGCGCGAGGCGGCGGAGGCGGCTGCGCGGCACGACGTGATGCTCGACGTTATGGTCGAGCTCGATATTGGCGGGCGCCGCTGTGGCGTCGCAGTCGGCGAAGCCGTCCGCATCGCCGAGGCGGTCGCGCGCAGCAACTCGCTGCGCTTCACGGGCATCCAAGCCTATCACGGTGCTGCCCAGCAC
>NZ_JBFTLD010000419.1:0-3341 GCF_056396265.1 Allobosea sp. 05T422_2
GTCTCATGCCGGTATCCAGAAGTACGCGCCACAGGGCCAACATGTCCTGGCCATCGCCGCCTGCGAGCAAGGCCCGCTCCAACCGCTCTTGCTCACCATCGAGCAAGCGGCGATCACGCCCGGGACGACCTTTCGGCATAGCGCCTCGCCGGCGCGACGTCAGATCACGGACCGGGTTCTCGACGTCGTAACCCCAGTCCGTTCTCGCGTAGCTAAAAACGGCACTTAACGTATTGATTTCATTCTTTATTGTTGATGGCGCCTTCTTCGCGGCGACGCGCTCGTCGCGATAGGCTGCGACGTCCGATCGAGTGATGGTCCGCATCGGTCGAGAA
Source organism: Allobosea sp. 05T422_2 (assembly GCF_056396265.1). Classification (NCBI taxonomy): domain Bacteria; kingdom Pseudomonadati; phylum Pseudomonadota; class Alphaproteobacteria; order Hyphomicrobiales; family Alloboseaceae; genus Allobosea; species Allobosea sp. 05T422_2. Next base: position 336 of record NZ_JBFTLD010000419.1, read on the forward strand.
GCCAGATCATGCTTCATCCACCGATCAAGCAGGGTCGTTTCCTGAGCCTCTCCCTTCTTCGTCGGCGTCACCTGAAGCTGGTAGCGCTCGAGAGTGTCCCGGAGCGGACGGTCCTCCCACCGCCCTGAAGATTTCCGCTCCTCCAGACGCGGGTCCGTCCAGGTCCCCAGCCGCATCGAAGACTCGGTTGAATCCGCCCACAACGAAGCTTCTGCTTTGGTACGGAATGTGGCCGCAATCGACCTCGCGGCCACCGGCCCTTTGAAGGATTCTGGAACCCGAGCCGTGGCCGTCCAACGTCCGCCCCGCTTCACCAAACTGGCCATTCACCGCCCGATCTGCAACATTAGCGCAACATGAGGCTATAGCATCCAAAAAAGGCCTGTAAATACGGTTAAAAACGGCGGTCTTGAAAACCGCCGTGGGTGCAAGCCCACCGTGGGTTCGAATCCCACCCCTTCCGCCACTTATGCTTGCCAGCTGTTCCTTGCTGTAACGCATAGCGAAATGCGCTCCCCCTTGCGGCTCTAATTTTCATCCCAATTCGCCCCAGCCATACATAGCGATGCAAAGATCGGAGCGTCGGTCGGTGGCTGCGAGTTGAGGAGCGTGCTACCGCMTCGTCAGCGAGGCAGGGGTGGGCGTCCATGGATTTGAAGGCATTCCAGATCGAAGTGACATCGGAGGGCGACAGCGCCCGCCAGGTCTTCTTCGTCGCAGCAGAATCAGGCGAGGCCGCCGTCGCACTATTGGCCAATCATTCGGCCTTGTTGCCCAACTTCAAACTGAAGCTGCAGCGCCGCCTGAGCGATGCGGAGATCGACATTCACCAGCTAGGGCCTGGGATGATCGTTCAATGGATGTGAGCAGGCTGGCTCCGCGACGTATCCCGCGTTGGCGGCGCGCTCGATTTCAGCCCAAACCTGTGGCCTGACCGTAAATCCGTTCCCGCTGCATGTGCGCATGCAGCGGCGTCTCCTGTCCGCCGTCGCAGTGCGGTCAAGATGTCGGGTTGCAGACGGCATTATTGACTGTCGCTGCGGATGCTGGCCATGGGCCTAAGCCGTCCAACGCCCGGCATCGTGTATGGCTGCGGCCTTCGCCCAGCACTGAAGCTCCGCTTCTTCGTCCAGGAACGCTTGAAGACGGCGCGGAAAATCGCGCCGCGCGATTGGTCCAAATGGGACAGGCCCGGTTCGCTGTCATCCTCGGCGACAGGCCACGCCGCTTATCGATCCTGTCCCGGGCTTCTCGTCATTCTGAGCCAGGCCTGTCTCGGGCCTGCTGCCCCGAGTTTGCCAGAGACCGCCGCCACGYGAAACGCAGGATCACGCCCAGCGATGCCGCAAGTGGTATCGCCAGCAGCACGCCGATGAAGCCGAACAGCCATCCAAAGGCGAACAGCGCGAACATCATCCAGACCGGGTTGAGGTTGACCCGACGGCCGATGAGGCGCGGTGACAGCACATAATCGGCAAGCATTTCTCCGACGATGAAGATGCCGCCCACGACAGCGACAGGCACCCAATTCGGCCAGAACTGGGCCAGGGCAACGCAGGCCGCCACGAAGAACCCCGTCGCCGCGCCGAAATAGGGAACAAAACTGATGAGACCGGCGGTGAGCCCGATCACAATGGCATGGTTGAGCCCGACCACTTTCAGGGCTGATGCATAAAGCACGGCCAGAACGAAGCAGATGACCACCTGGCCGCGCACGAAGCCAGCGATCGTATCGTGGATTTCGCGCGCCAGCGCCCGAGCATCGTCGCGATACGCCGGGGTAAACCAGCCATCGACCGCCGCCATCATGCGGTGCCAGTCGATGGCGAGATAGATGGCGATGATCGGCGTCACCACGAGCAGCGAGAGAAGGGAAACCAGGGCCAGCCCACTTGACCATAACGAGCGAAGGAAGCTGTCGAGCCAGCTGCTACCCATCGACTTGGCGAGATCGGCGGGGGATTGCTCGAGGTGGAGTTCGCCGCCCATGACATTGTGCAGCCAGGGGCCGCTCGCATCGCTCACGAGCGACTGGAGCCGCGTGAGGTAGCGGGGGAATTMCTCAACGAAAAATCGGAATTCGCCAATGATGGCCGGGAGCATCACCAGGAGAAAGGCAATGAAGCCCGCAACCAGCGGCAAGAAGACGGTCAGAGCTGCAAGGGAACGATTCATGCCGAACCGTTCCATTCTGTCGACCACCGGGACGAGCAGATAGGCCAGCAAAGCGCCGACCACAAACGGCAGCAGGATTTGGCGCAACAGCACCAGCGCAACCAAGGCGACCACTGAAACCGCAATCCAGAACTTGGCTGGTTGCGCGATCCTCATCGACGTTCTGCGCACATGCGGTTTCGAACTCGATTGCCGGCTTCGTTGCGCCCGCCCCAGGGGAAAGCGGCGAGAGCGCAGCGCTCCGTTMAGTTCACGATCAGGCTGGCGAAGGCGATCTCGCCATCGGTAATGTAGTGGTTGACCTTTCCGGTCTGCAAACGTGTACCGGATTGATGCAATACGACATCACCGATCATCTGCTTTGCCTTCAACTGGGCGACTATGTAGTTGCGCTCCGCATTCGTGTCGGAATCGGTCGCATGGGTCACCTGGAACGTCAGCCGGGTCAGAGATAGCCCAGTGTCCCGGGTACCAGCGCCGACCCATAACACAGGCCGGTCGGTCGCTGGCTTATCGGTATTCAACCAGAAGCTCGCTCCCGTCATATCGTCCTCGGAATGGGCGAGGCTCAGCGCCCAGAAGCGGATGTGATGGCGCTTGCGCGGGCTGTTGTCGATGGGCTCCTGGAAGCCGATGTCCTGCCTGCGTCCAAAGAGATAGAGGGTGCTGAAAGGAGCGGTCGGATAGGTCGAGTTCAGCAGAAACGCTCGTATCATTCGCCAGGAGCTGGCTATCCCCAAGCGATCGGCCGTCGACCAGCCCGCTACTGCAAACGCATCGCGCAGTTGTTGAAGAGTGCCGATGAGGACGAGGTTTACAGGGTCTCCGGGC
>NZ_JBFTLD010000420.1:0-3332 GCF_056396265.1 Allobosea sp. 05T422_2
GCACAGACCAAGGCAGATCACCCCGCACAGACCAAGGCAGATCACCCCGTACCATGAGCGACGACAGTAGACCCTCCCCAAGTGAACCTCCCAGTCGCGGCCTGGCACAATGGCTGAGCCATTTCCTCGACCGGCTGGGCCTGCGGAACGGGGCAACGATTCGCGAGGACATCACCGAAGCGCTCGCCCAGGGGAGCGGGCAGCTCGCCGATCTGAGCCCGCAGGAGCGGGCCATGCTCTCCAATGTTCTGAGCCTGCGCGAGCGCCGCATCGCCGATGTCATGGTCCCGCGCGCCGACATCATCGCGGTCCAGTCCGAGGCAACTCTCGGCGAATTGCTGGCCCTGTTCCGCACCGCCGGCCATTCGCGCCTCCCGGTCTATGGCGAGACGCTCGATGACCCCCGCGGCATGGTCCATATCCGCGATTTTCTCGATTTCATCGCAGCCCGGGCCAAACCCGGTCGCCGCGGCGCGCAGCCCGGAACGGCCGGCCCCAATCTCGGCGCGATCGATCTTTCCGTCACTCTGGCTTCGGCCAAGATCCTGCGGCCCGTGCTCTATGTGCCGCCGTCGATGCCTGCCGTCGATCTGCTGGTCAGGATGCAGGCCACCCGCACACATATCGCCCTCGTCATCGATGAATATGGTGGCACCGATGGCCTGGTCTCGATCGAGGACCTGGTCGAGATCGTGGTCGGCGATATCGAGGACGAGCATGATCTCGACACCGCGCCGACGATCGCGGTGGCTGGCGAGAACCGTTTCACCGCCGATGCCCGCGCGACACTCGAAGACCTGAAGGACGCAACCGGGATCGACCTTTCCGAGACTGACGTCGCCGAGGACGTCGACACGCTCGGCGGGCTCATCGTCACGCTCGCCGGGCACGTCCCGGCACGGGGCGAGCTGATCCAGGGGCCCGAGGGGCTGGCCTTCGAGATTCTCGACGCCGACCCGCGCCGCATCAAGCGGCTGCGCATCCATCGGAATGTTCCCACCGTCTCCGAGGCTCCTGCGACGACGGATCCCGGCTGATGCGCCTTGCCGCCCTGGCCGACAGGGTCATCCTCGCCTGGGGCTGGCCGAAGCGCCTGATCGCGCTCGTCGCCGGCGCCAGCGGCGCCCTCGCCCTGCCGCCCCTCGATCTCTGGCCACTGATCGTCGTGCCGATGACCATTGCGGTCTGGCTGATCGACGGCGCAGTCGGCACAAGTCGCGGGGCGCGCTTCCGCGCCGCCATGGCTGCCGGCTGGTGGTGGGGTTTTGGCTTCTTTCTCGCAGGACTGTGGTGGCTTGGTGCTGCCTTTCTTGTCGAGGCCGACAAATTCGCCTGGGCCATGCCGCTCGGCGTCATTGCCCTGCCCGMCTTCCTCGCCGTCTTTCCCGCCCTGGCCTTCGGTGCCGCCCGCCTGGTCTGGCCACATGGCGGCGGCCGCATCCTCATCCTTGCTGTCGCGCTCGCCTTGAGCGAGTGGCTGCGCGGGCATGTGCTGACGGGCTTTCCCTGGAACGTCTACGGCATGATGCTGGCCGGTCAACCATGGATTGCGCAGTTCGCCTCAGTCGCCGGCCTTTACGGCCTGACCTTGGTGGCGGTCGCGCTCGGCGCAGCGCCGGCGATGCTCGGCACCGGCAAGCCGGGCCCGGAGCGCTGGCAGGCGCCAGTTCTGGCGCTCGCGGTCCTGTGCGGGCTGCTCGGCTTTGGTGCTTGGCGCATTCCCGCCGCGCCATCGCCCACCGTCCCCGGCGTGAAACTTCGCCTGATGCAGCCCAATCTGCCGCAGGACGCCAAGTTCAATCCGCGCAACGGCGAAGCGATCCTCAACCGCTATCTTGCGCTCAGCGACCGGGCGACAAGTCCCACGACTCTGGGCGTCCAGGACGTCACCCATCTGATCTGGCCGGAATCGGCCTTCCCTTTCCTGCTCGGACGAACCCCGGGCGCGCTGTCGCGGATCGCGGCCCTGCTGCCGCCGAACACAACCTTGATCACCGGCGCAGCCCGCGCCGGCGAAACGCTGCCGGGCGAAAGTCGGCCGCCGATCTTCAATTCGGTCCAGGTTGTCGACGATCAGGGCGTGATCGTCGCGAGCTATGACAAGGTCCATCTCGTGCCGTTCGGGGAGTACTTGCCCGCGTTCCTCGAGACGCTGATCCGCAGTGTCGGACTGTCCGAATTCGTCGCCGTTCCCGGCGGTTTCACGGCCGGCGCACGCCGGACACCGCTCACCGTGCGCGGCTTGCCGCCGGTCGCATCGCTGATCTGCTATGAGGCCGTGTTTCCCGGCGAGGTGATGCCGCAGGGCCCCAGACCCGGCTTCATGCTCAATCTCACGAATGACGGCTGGTTCGGTCAGACGAGCGGTCCTTACCAGCATCTCGCCCAGGCCCGGTTGCGGGCCGTCGAGCAGGGATTGCCCCTGGTGCGCGTCGCCAATACCGGCATATCCGCCGTGATCGACGCCTATGGCCGGATCACCGGCAGCCTGCCGCTGGGGAGCGAGGGGGTGCTCGACTCGGCCCTGCCCAGTCACGCCTCTGTTACGCCTTACGCGCAGCTCGGGGATGTCATTTTTGCAGGCCTTGTTGTAATATTCTTGCTCATCTCGCGGTTGCGACTTTCAAAATAATTCCAACTGGAACTATTCCCAGCGCAGAAGATGTCGTTTAAGAAGCAATTTAGTTGAAACTAGTGTATTGTGTTTGACCATAGGACACTGCCGGATTGCGGCTTCGGCAGAATGCCCCTGATCCGAGGCCCGTCGATCCATGCTGAAGAAAATCCCCAATCCGATCGATCGCCATGTTGGCAGCCGCGTCCGGATGCGCCGCATGCTTGCCGGCGTCAGCCAGGAAAAGCTTGGTGAAGCACTTGGGCTGACCTTCCAGCAGGTTCAGAAATACGAGAAGGGCGCAAACCGCATCAGCGCCAGCCGCTTGCAGCAAATCGCCAAGATGCTGGATGTGCCGGTCTCCTTTTTCTTCGAGGGCGCCCCGTCCGGCGACATGCCGTCGGGAGGCTTCTCGGACGCCGCCTCCACGACCTATATTTCGGATTTCCTGGCGACCAGCGAAGGCGTGCAACTCACCAAGGCCTTCGTGCGCATTAAAAATGGGCAGGTTCGACGCCGGGTTATCGATCTGGTTGAGGCCATTGCCGAGGAACACGCTGAAAAGCCCTGATTGAAGCGTCTCGGCGTTCGTCTTGACGAACGTTTCTCCCGATAAACGGATTTGAGCGCTTGACGGCGAACACGTTCGCTGCAAGAACGCTGCGCCCCGCACCGGCAGGGTCCGTGCTGGCGGCCACCAGCTTGTCCGTGCATGAAG
>NZ_JBFTLD010000421.1:0-3330 GCF_056396265.1 Allobosea sp. 05T422_2
CCGTAGGCGTAGCCATCATCGTAGTAGTAGSTCCCGGAATAGGCCGGCCGGTTGGCTGCGATGGCAGCCGCGCCGAGAAGACCAACACCAACGGCGCCTGCGATGGCAACGTTACGGTTGCAACAGCCCCAGCCCCGTCCACGATAGTAGCTGTATCCGGCGCCGGCCTTGTCGAGGCGGCTTGCGTCAACGCCGGCGCGGGGCTCGCTGGCCGCCGCCGGCAGGACGAATCCAGCGGCCGAGACCGAGACGGTGGCCAAAGCCACGATGGCGGATTTCCTGAGAGAAGACACGGGTCATATCTCCTGCGATTCACGCGCCTGAACCTGGATCGCATGATCAGGCATCATGCTTGAATGCGGCCTGAACCAATCACGGCGGGATTGCGGCGGATGCAACTCGGACTGCGCGGGACGCGCGCTTGTTCGGGGCCGGCTGTCGTGAGAGGGGTTACGAAACGCCTCCGATGACAGTTTCCCCTCCATCAACGTCAGCTTTGGCAGATTGTTCCGGCGCTCGGATTCGCGCTGCCGGCGCCAAAGGCCGTCGCAGCCAGGTCCCGATATGAATCCGATCATCAACAGCCTGGTGGCGATCTTCCTGGTGCTCGCGACCGGCTGGGCCCTGAAGGCTCGCGGTTTCGTCTMCCCCAGCCACTGGGCCGGGGTCGAACGGCTGACCTATCAGGTGCTGTTCCCGGCAGTCGTCATTCACACCCTGGCCGTCGCGGATCTGAGCCAGTTGCCGGTGCTGGCGATGGGGCTGACCCTGGTCACCGCGATTCTCGGCGTATCGACCGTCCTCCTGATCGTTCGCCCCCTGCTTTCGCGTGTCGGAATCAACGGCCCGGCCTTCACCTCGGTCCTGCAGGGCTCGGTGCGCTGGAACACCTTCGTCGCGCTGGCCCTGGCGGCCGGGCTGCACGGCCGTGAGGGGGCAACGTTGATGGCGATCGCGGTGGCCTCGATGATCCCGCTGCTGAACGTGCTCTGCGTCCTCGTCTTGGCGCGCTTTGCCGTCGGGCGCCCGATGAGCGCGGCAGAGACGGCGCGCTCGATCGCAGTGAATCCCTTCATCTGGTCGTCTGCCGTCGGACTTCTGCTCAACCAGATGCAATGGATGCTGCCCGCGGCCCTCACGACCTATGTCGATATCCTCGGCCGGGCGGCGCTGGGTGTCGGGCTGCTCGTGGTCGGCGCCGGGCTCGAGATCCATCGCTTGAAGCAACCGCGACTAGCCCATGGCCTTGCCATCGGGCTCAAGCTCGTCGTGATGCCGCTCGTCGCCTGGATATTGGCGCGGCAGTTCGGCGTCACCGGCACCGCACTGACGATCACGGTGGTCGCGGCTGCGGTGCCGACGGCTACCGCGGCCTATTTCCTCGCGCGCGACATGGGTGGCGACGCCCCGTTGATGGCCGAGATCACCACGATGCAGACCCTTCTGGCGCTCGTGACATTGCCGGTGGCGGTCCTGCTTCTGGGATGATTCCAGACGCGCGTCAGACCCGCCTGCCGATGCACGCAGAAATTGAATTCGTTATTCCGTTAGGTCATTCTACGCATTGAGATCGCGTCGCTGCACGACCGCAGCGCCGCATCGTTCAAGGGCAAGCTGCCATGACTGCGCGAGGGCCGAGGCCAGGCCGCAAGACCAGAAATCCTCCCCATACGCCATTCGAGGCCGCTTCGTTCTCGACCACTCCCGTGAGCCTGGAGAGCTCCGCCACCCAGCAACTCGGAGTTGCCGAGTACATCGAGAGCATTTGTGTGGAATTGCGCATGATGGCCCGGGCGGCCAAGCTCGAAACGCTGGTCTACTTCCTCGACATGGCCCGGATCGAGGCCACGATCCAGATCGAGAGCCACGGAACGCTCGGCAAGCCATCCGACTGAAGACGTTCTCCGACGGAAGGAAGCCCTCCGACTGACGGCCGATTCCGCGAGGTTTGATGGCCGGGCGGGCCGTCCCGACGCGCTCAGGGCATGACGCGCGAAAGCGCGCCGCCGGGATGGCGCAGAATCGTGCCGTCGAGTTCCAGCTCGATCAGCAGCCGGCCGACATCGCGGGCGGAGCGGCCGCTGGCCCGGATCAGGTCGTCCAGGGAAACGGGAGCTGCTCCAAGCAGGGCCAGGACGCGCGCGCGGATCTCATCGCCTCCCCCTTCTCCTTCCGCTTCGCCTACCGCTTCCGACGGTGGTTCGAGATCGGAGCCGGCGATGGCAGGGGGCAGAACCGTCCTCGGCGCCGGGGAGATTTCCGGCAGATCGAGTTCGTCCCAGAGGTATTCTGATTCCGGATCATAGCCCGCGCGTGGTTGTGCGAGGCCTGTCGGCAGGGCGCCGCCATGGCCCAGCAACGGTGCGAGCGCCTCGATGACATGCGCGGCCTCTGCGCATAGCGTCGCGCCTTCACGGATCAGGTGATTGCCGCCCTCGGCGCGCGGATCGAGCGGCGAGCCCGGTACGGCAAAGACCTGGCGCCCCTGTTCATTGGCGAAGCGGGCGGTGATCAACGACCCAGACTTGCGTGCCGCCTCGACGACGACAGTGCCGAGCGCAAGCCCGGAAACTAGGCGGTTGCGCTGCGGAAAGTCGCGTCCGCGCGGGGCCCACCCCATCGGCATTTCGCTGATCGCCGCTCCCGACATGATCAGTCGCTCGAACAATTGAGCGTTCTGGGGCGGATAGATTTCGTCGAGCCCACCTGCCAGTACGGCGACCGTGCCGGTGCCCAGGCTCGCGCCATGGGCAGCGGTATCGATGCCGCGCGCCAACCCCGACACCACGACGAAACCGGCCTCGCCGAGATCCTGCGCCAGCCTGGCGGTGAATTTGAGGCCGGCCGCCGAGGCGTTACGCGAGCCGACCAACGCGACGCAGGGGCGCAGCAGGACCTCGCCGCGACCAAGCACGAGCAAGAGCGGCGGCGCGGAATCGATCGCCTGCAGCGGCCGCGGATAGTCGGGCTCTCCGAGGGCGATCAGTCGGCCGCCACACCGGCGCAGCGCTTCGATCTCGCGTTCGGCCTCGGCAACGGAGCAAATCCGGATGCTGCGGCCCGAGGTCCGTGCCAGTTCTGGCAGCGCATCGAGCGCAGCCGCGGCACCGCCAAACCGATTCATCAGAGCGCGGAAGGTGCGTGGGCCGATGCTTTCGCTGCGGATGAGCCGGAGCCAGTCGAGACGCTGGCGATCGGTGAGTGCGATGCCAGCCATCCCTGATCAGCCCTTCTGGCCGATCTTGCCCTCGCTGCGGTCCAGCAGCCTGGCAATGTTCTCGCGATGCATGAACCAGAGCAGCACAGTCAGAACGGCCATCAGCACGGCCA
>NZ_JBFTLD010000422.1:0-3324 GCF_056396265.1 Allobosea sp. 05T422_2
GCAAGCAGGTCGTGCTGGGCCTCGTCACCTCGAAGTTCGGCAGCGTCGAGAGCAAGGACAACCTGAAGCGGCGGATCGAGCAGGCCTCGGCCTTCGCGCCCCTGGATCAGCTCTGCCTCTCGCCCCAATGCGGCTTCGCMTCCACCGAAGAGGGCAATGTGCTGGCGGAGGACGAGCAATGGGCCAAGCTGGCGCGCATCGTCGAGGTGGCGCAGGAGGTGTGGGGATGAGCCAGGAACCCTGTTTCGATATCGCTCATCTCGCCCATGTCGAGCTGTTCACGAACAAGCCGGAGGCCAGCCTCGACTTCTTCGTCAATATCCTCGGGCTGACCGAGAGCGGACGGGAGGGCGACAGCGTCTATCTGCGCGCCTGGGACGACTATGAGTTCCACACGCTGAAACTCACGGCCTCGACCACGACGGGGGTCGGCCATATCGGCTATCGGGCGACAAGCGAGACTGGCCTGATGCGCCGGGTCAACGCGATCGAGGCCATGGGKGCCGGCATCGGCTGGAACGACGGCGATCTCGGCCATGGCAAGGCCTACCGGTTCCGCGATCCCGACAATCATGTGTTCGAGATCTATTTCGACACCCAAAAATACGCGGCGCCGCCGCACGAACGGCCGGCGCTGAAGAACCAGGCGCAACGCAATCACGGTCGCGGCTGTGCTGTACGCCGTCTCGACCATCTCAATCTGCTGGCGCAGGACGTCGCGGTGATCCGCGATTTCATGCCGAAGGCCCTGGGCAGCCGCATCACGGAACAGATCGTGCTCGATTCCGGCGAGGTTGGCGGCTGCTGGTTCACCGTCAACAACAAGAGCTACGACATCGCCTATACGCGCGACCACACCGCGGCTCTCGGGCGCTTCCACCACCTCACCTATGCGGCCGACCAGCGCGAACACATTCTCGAAGCCGCCGACATCTTTCTCGAGAACGGCATTCACATCGAGACCGGGCCCCATAAGCACGCGGTTCAGCAGACCTTTTTTCTCTATGTCTACGAGCCCGCCGGCAATCGCATCGAGATCGCCAATGCCGGCGCACGCCTCATTCTCGATCCGGACTGGCAGACGGTGACGTGGACCGAAACCGAGCGGAAGAAGGGGCAGGCGTGGGGGCTGAAGACGATCGAGAGCTTCCACACGCACGGTACCCCGCCGGCCGCCGGATGAGTGGAGAAGGCGGCCGCGAGAGTTCGATCACCCGCTGGCGGCCCGAGCCCCGTCGCGCCCCGAAACGGAGGGCGGTCAGGCCCGGCGTAGTGCCGCAAATTCAGTCGGCTTGCCGGTCTTCGCTGATGCCGCGACGCCAATAGCTGACGATCAGATGATGATCGCGCTCGGGCCGCAGACGCTTGCGGGCGGCCATGCGAAGGGCCTTGAAGCCGGCATGTTCGAGCGCGGCCCAGAGATAGACGGTCGCCTCGTCCGAAGGCCACAGGACAGCGTCAAAGACGTCCTGGAGCAGTGTCGTGGTGCCGGCCTCGGCGCCCTGGCGATGCAGCCAGCGAATCTCCACACCGGCGGGGCAGACCAGGGCCTGCTCTTCACCGGCATCGGTGACTTCGATGAAAGCGAGGCCCCGTGCCGTTAGTGGCAGGTGGGCGAGCATGCGACCGATCGCAGGCAGCGCGGTCTCGTCGCCCATGAACAGATACCAGTCGGCCTCGCGCAAGCCACGTCCGCCGGGGCCTGCCATGCCGATGCGATCGCCCGGCCGGGCCCGCGCCGCGAAGGCTGCGCCGGGACCGGCATCCTCGTGCAGCACGAAATCGAGCGCGACCGTTCCCGCGACCGTATCGATCTCTCGGATCGTGTATTTGCGCACCGCCGGCGCCTTGTTTGCTTCCGGCAGACGCAAGATCCCATCCTCTCCGAATGTCGGCCATTCCGGCTCGGCCAGATCAGGCGGCGGCAGGAACAACCTGACATGCAGTGCCTCCAGGCTGTCGAACCTGGCAAGGTCGTCGCCCTGGAAGCTGATCCGGCGCATATGCGGCGAGATATCCCGAACGCCAGTCACAGTCAGGATGCGAAAACTCGATGGGATCGCCACGCCGCTGCCCGCTCCCGTCCAGGCGATCAGGGGAACGGCCTCGCCGCGCGGCGCAAACTCGATGATATGGCTCGCGATCGCCTGTTTGGCGCCCTGCAGGCTCGCCAAATCGGGGGCCTCGGCGCGCACGACGAGATGCCCGTCGCTGGACTGCAGCCGGCCGCGATAGCTGCCCAGCGCAATGATCGTCGCGCCCTCCTCCTGTGTGATCTCAGCCCCATGCTCGACGAGATGTTCGCAGAGCGGAGCGATGACGGCGTCCGGATCGGCCAGAGCGATCCGCGCGTGGGCAACGAGAGCGGTCATGGCAGGGCAACCTCGCGGGCAGCGGCGGGGGAGGCGGGATTTGCAGCGAAATTCATGGCTTTGCCGGCGGGCTTGCCAAGTCTTGCGGCTTTCCGCTTTGCGGCTCGAGCCAGAACGTTCCCTGTAGCGGGATCGCCGAGAAGCGCCGGGAGATCTCGTCCAGAGTCGCCTGCGGGTCGATATCGGCGAACAGCTGCGGATGGAACCACTTCGCCATCGCCTCGATCGCCGCGATATGGGTGGGGGTGTCGTTGAACAGATGCCAGAGACCATAGGCCTGGCCGTTCCTCACCGCCGTCAATGCCTTGAGGCCGGGACGAGCGAGCTGGGCTGCAAGGCTGCGCGACGCGACCTCGGCGGGAACGCCCAGACCCAGCACCAGCCCGCCGCTCTTTGCGAGATGGGTGCCGCCTGTCGCGATATAGATCGCCGGGTCAACAGCGAGAACCTGCTCGAGGCTGATCTGGCCTGTCGCTCCCGGCAGCAACGCTGCCGCGATATTTCTTCCGCCCGCGGCCGTGATGTAGTCGTCGAAGGTACCCTTTCCCGGCGAGAAGCAGCATTCGGCGCTTCCGGCATGCGCATGCATGAAGACGGACGGTCGCTCAACCGGACCAAGCCGCTGGGCGATGCGCTGTCTCCGGTCTTGGTAGAAGGTGACGAACTCTTCGGCCGCAGCCTCCCTGCCGATCGCCTTGCCGAGGATGCGCAGGCTGGGCATCGTGTCGCGGAACGGCTGCAGGAAGAAATCCACCACGATCACCGGGATGCCCGCCGCCTCGAATTTCGCGACGAGATCGCCAGGGCCGCGGCGCGTGCCGGCGATCGACAGGCTCAGAACGACCAGGTCCGGGGCAAGTTCGACCGCCTTCTCGAAGGAAAACCCGTCTGCGGTGCCGTCTCCGACAGTCGGCAGCGTCTCGATCGCGGGGAACCGCGCGCGGTACAGCGC
>NZ_JBFTLD010000423.1:0-3171 GCF_056396265.1 Allobosea sp. 05T422_2
TCCCAGAGCGGCTCCTGTCGCGCTTCCACGGCCTTCATGCTAGGCCTTGCCACTCATCCGGCGCGCTCTGCGCCCTGCCTTTTGCCTTAGGATTTCCCGTGACCCGTTCCAGCGACCAACTCGTCTTCGTTCCCCTCGGCGGCCTAGGCGAGATCGGTATGARTGCGGCACTCTATGGCTTCGGGCCTGAAGGGCGGCGCAAATGGATCCTGGTTGATTGCGGCCTGTCATTTGCCGGTCCCGATGTTCCGGGCGTCGACATCGTCCTCCCCGACCTGCGCTACATCATCGAGGAGCGGGCCAATCTGCTTGGCATCGTGATCACCCACGCGCATGAGGATCATATTGGCGCGCTCGCGGCGCTGTGGCCCTCCCTGCGCGCGCCCGTCTACTGCACACAGTTCGCGGCCGGGCTGCTTGCCACGCGGCGGCTGGGCGAGCCCGGCGCTCCGAAGGTGCCGATCAACGTCGTCGCCCAGGGCGGACATGTCACGCTGGGGCCCTTCGAGATCGAGTTCGTGCCGGTGGCGCATTCCATTCCGGAATCCTGCGCGCTGGCGATCCGTACTCCGGTCGGCCTCGTCGTTCATACCGGCGACTGGAAGATCGACCCGACGCCGCAGGTCGGCCTGCCAACCGACGAGAAGCGACTGCGCGAGCTCGGCGACGAGGGCGTGCTCGCCCTGATCTGCGACTCGACCAACGTTATGCGTGACGGCATCAGCCCGAGCGAGGCGGACGTCGCAGCCAAGCTGAAGGAACTGGTCGCTTCCGCGCCCGGCCGAGTCGCCGTCACGACATTCGCCTCGAATGTGGCCCGGCTGCGGGCCGTCGCCGAAGCTGCCATGGCCGGTCATCGCGATGTCGTCGTGGTCGGCCGTGCGATGGACCGTGTCATCGATGTCGCGCGCGAATGCGGCTATCTCGACGGCATTCCGGCATTCCGCTCCGTCGAGCACTATGGCTACCTGCCGCGCGACAAGGTTGTGGCGCTGCTCACCGGCAGTCAGGGTGAGCCGCGCGCCGCGCTCTCGCGCATTGCGTCCGACGATCATCCCGAGATCGCCCTGTCGCCAGGCGACCGTGTGATCTTCTCGTCCCGCACCATTCCGGGCAATGAGAAGGCGGTCGGCAACATCCTGAATGCACTGGCACGGGACAATATCGAGATCATCACGGACCGCACGCATCTCGTCCATGTCTCGGGCCATCCGCGCCGCGAGGAAATGGCCCGGCTCTATGGCTGGCTCCGACCGAAGATCGCCATTCCCGCCCATGGAGAGGATCTGCATCTGAGCGAGCACGCGGCCTTCGCACGCGGGCTCGGCGTCAAGAACGTCGTTCGTGCCGGCAATGGCGACATCATCGCCATTACGGCCGATGGCGCCGGCAAGATCGATGAAGCACCCCATGGCCGGCTCTATCAGGACGGGGCTCTCCTGGTGAATGCCATGGAGAAGACGATCCAGGAGCGCCGCCGGCTCTCCTTTGCCGGCATGATTTCGGTCGCGGTTGCGGTTGACGACAAGGGCGGTATCGCCGGCGAGCCAGAGATTGCCGTGCTGGGCCTGCCGCCGGCCGCGCGCGACGGCACGCCCTTCGACGAACTGGTCGCCGATGCGGTCTCCGACCTGCTCGACAACATCCCCAAGGCGCGTCGCCGCGATCCTGAAGCGCTGCGCAACGCGCTGGAGCGTGGCCTGCGTAGCACCGTCAACGAGGAATGGGGCAAGAAGCCGCTGGTGCATGCGCTGGTGATCGAAGTCTAAGATATCGGCCCGAAAACTGGATTGCGGTTTTCGGGCCGATGCCAGCGCGGAAGGCTAGATCATCGGCAGTATGGACGGCGGTGTTCTCGCCGGATGCAAGGGAGCTCTGAATGATTGGTCGCCTCAACCATGTCGCCATCGCCGTAAAGGACCTTGCGGCCTCGAGTGCGCTCTATCGCGATACGCTCGGTGCACGCGTCTCCCAGCCGCTGCCGCAGCCTGAGCACGGCGTCACGGTCGTCTTCGTCGAGCTGCCCAACACCAAGATCGAGTTGCTCGAGCCCCTTGGAGCGGATTCGCCTGTCGCGAAATTTCTCGAGCGGAATGTCGATGGCGGCATTCATCACATCTGCTACGAGGTCGACGACATCCTGGCTGCGCGGGACCGGCTGAAGGCAACGGGCGCGCGCGTGCTCGGTTCCGGTGAGCCGCGCATCGGCGCCCATGGCAAGCCAGTCCTGTTCCTGCACCCCAAGGATTTCTGCGGAACGCTTGTCGAACTGGAACAGGCCTGAGATCCGACGGCGCGAAACAAGCGGGAGACGATTGATGATCGAGTTCTTCGGTGAGCCCGAAGCGGGCTCGCCACGCCCGTTCAGTGCGGCGACGCGGGCAGCGGGGCTTATCTTTGTCTCCGGACATTCGGCTCCGCATGATCCTGCGAACGGCATCCACCGCGGTGCGACACCGGTCGATGAGGTTCGCAATGCGCTGGGGCGGATCAGCGAGATTCTGACGGAAGCGGGCAGCAGCCTCGACCGTGTCGTGCAGATGACGATGCTGATCACCGACCCATCCGACTACGTCGCCTGCAATGCTGAATATGTGAAGCATTTCCCCGGCGGCCTGCCGGCGCGCCATACCGCGCGCTTCGGCGTGCCCACGGAAGCGCGCGTCGCATTCTCCTGCGTCGCCTTGGTCGGATAGGCTTTCGCGTGGATTGCGAGGGGCTGCGGCAGCGAGGAGCCTTGCCGCAATCCCGCTGGCTTGCCATGAGATGACCGCCTCCGCCCGAGAAAGGATCAGGCCATGACCATTGCTGGCGGTCTCGCCGTTTATTTCGTGATCTGGTGGACGGTTCTGTTCGTGACCCTGCCGTTCGGGGTCCGCAGTCAGGCGGAGGACGGGGAGGTCGTTCAGGGCACCGAGCCAGGCGCGCCCGTGCTTCCGGGCCTCGCCAAGAAGGCGCTGATCACAACGATCCTGGCCGGAATCATCTTCGTGTTCGTCTGGTATATCTGGTCGGCCTACGATCTTTGATCGGCCGCGGACGGTAACGCCAAAAACAAAGGGCAAGGCCGAAGCCTTGCCCTGGAGTCTGTTTTTTCCGCAGTAACGGCGCACATCTGGTTGCGTGCGACTCATATACTAGGCGGGCGTTTGTTCCTCCCGAGACCTGGTC
>NZ_JBFTLD010000424.1:0-3113 GCF_056396265.1 Allobosea sp. 05T422_2
ATCGAGGACGGCATGGCCGAGGATGACTGGGAGGGCTGGAAGGCTCTGACCGATCTCGTCGGCAGCAAGTGCCAGCTCGTGGGCGACGATCTCTTCGTCACCAACGTCACCCGCTTGTCGCAGGGCATCAAGAGCAAGACCGCGAACTCGATCCTGGTGAAGGTCAACCAGATCTGCTCGCTGACCGAGACGCTTGCCGCCGTCGAGATGGCGCAGCGCGCCGGCTACACCGCGGTGATGTCGCACCGCTCGGGCGAGACCGAGGACGCAACGATCGCCGATCTCGCTGTCGCCACCAATTGCGGGCAGATCAAGACGGGCTCGCTTGCCCGCTCCGACCGTACCGCGAAGTACAACCAGCTGCTGCGCATCGAGGAAGAACTCGGCGCCCAGGCGATCTATGCCGGCCGCTCGGCGCTGAAGGCGCTGGCCTGAAGCTGAAGGCGCCTGCTCTCACCAACTAGGCAGGAGCTGGCTTGCCGTCGAGACCGTCCAGGTCCCGGCGGCACCGACCCGATCGGCGAGGCCGCCCAGCGCGCGGCCGGCCCGCGTAACGCCGTCTGGCAGTTCCAGTCCCAGCAGGCTTGGCCCGCGCGTTGAAGCGACGGCCGTCGTGGCGTCCCCCGCGGAGGCCGCCAGTTGCAGCGGTGGCGAAATCGGCAAAGGCTGCGCTGCCGCGACGCTTGGCTTGCTCCGCTCGCGCGGGACCGTGTGCGCCGCCGCAGTGACGGGCGCGCTGCTACGTTGCGGTTCAAAGCGAGCCAAGGCGGGTGTCGTGCCGGCTGGCAGCGCCCAGGCTGTCGCCATCGGCATCAGCAACGTCGCCGGCACAGCCAAGGCCCTGGTGGGCGAGACGGACTCCGCATTGCCGGCGCTCATCTGATCGCGATGCCGCTCCAGGAACTTGCTCACGGGCGCTTCCGAGGCATTTGCAAGCTCGGCATCAGGCTGCGACGCCCGGACGATCTGCTCAGCCATGGTCGCGCGATGGGCAGCTCCGGACTGGATCTGAAGAAAGGCCAGAACTCCGGCGGCAGCCACGGAGGCCGTGACCGAAACCGCGACCTGGCCGCCGAAGCTGCGCAGAACCCGGCCGATCGCCATCTTCGTCGTATCGTCGTTCATGAGTTCATCCCTTGGTCGCCTCGAGAGAAGAGGCCGGACACGGCGACAAAATGGCGCAGCCGGGGAGCAATTGCGGCCCTCGACAGATTTCCCATCCCGCGACGGGTGCGGGCGCGCCATGCAGCATCGGGCGTATCGCGATTGTGCGATGCGGGATTAATCGAAGCATGGACAAGATCGCCGACGCTTCGCTGATGGATCAAAAGGCAGTACGGCTGCGCTGGCGTCTCGCCGTCATCGGCATGCTGTGCAGCGTGCTGATCTTCGGCTCGAACTTCGTGATCAGCCGCCACGCCGTGCTCAACGGACTGAGCCAGCACGATCTGCTAGCCCTGCGCTTCACGACCGCTGGTCTTCTGCTGTTGCCAATCTTCCTCAGGGATGGGGGCTTGGCGACATGCGGCGGCGTGACCTGGCGGCGCGGAATCTGGCTCGCGATCACCAGCGGCTTTCCGATGACCTATCTGATGCTGACCGGGCTGACGCTAGCCCCGGCGGCTCATGGCGCCACCATCGGCCCTGGAACGGTGACGCTGATCGGCATCGCAGGAAGTGTCGTGCTGTTTGGCGCCATGCTGACGCGGAACCTGATCATCGGCGTCATCGGAGTTCTCGCAGGCCTGGCCTGCCTCGGCATAGCCGGCAGCACCGCTTCGACGGCCGGCACCTTGCGCGGCGATCTCTGCTTTCTCGGCGTCGGGCTGCTCTGGGGCTTCTACCCGCTGCTGATCCAGCTCTGGAAGGTGAACGGGCTAAAGGCGGCGGCGATCGTCTCGGTCCTGTCGATGGCCTATCTGCCGTTCTACTTCCTGTTCTATTTCCGCGGCTTCGATGTCGCGCCGTGGTGGGTGCTCGTCGCGCATGCGCTCAACCAGGGCGTGCTCAACGTCATCATCGGCCTGTGGATCTGGGGCTGGGCGGCACATGTGCTCGGCGCCTCCGTCGTCGGGCGTTTTCCCCCTTTGATCCCGGTGACGGGCACCCTGCTCGCCATCCCGATCCTGGGCGAGATCCCGGGCCCGCTTCAGGTGGTGGGCTTCATCCTGATCATTGGCGGCCTATTCATCGCGTCATGGCGCCGCCCGACGCGTGCGACGGGCAATAGTCATCAGGCCCAGATTCCAGCCGACGCAAAGCAGAAGCCCGAGGCCGAGCGCCGGCCATGAGCCGAGCGGCACCGCCGTCAGGTGAACAAGGCCAAGCGCAAGGCCGAATCCGAGAAGGCCGAGCGCGCAGTTGGCGATGACGGCCGCCGTCGCGGGGCCACCAATGCGCGGCTGTAGCATCGCGATGAGGCTCGACAGAACGATGGGAAAAGCCGCCAGCACGCCGGACCAACCCGGGCCGACGCGTGCGCTGATGGTCGTCACCGTCCCCGCCAGCCCGGCGAYGCAAGCGGCGCGCAGCGGGATCGCGTACCAGGGCCGCCCGGGAGGCGCCGCCGGCCGCGCCGCCAGATACGGCCTGAAGAGCATGTGAAGGCCGGCAAAGACCGCCACAGTCAGTGCAGCCATAACCATGACCGGCGGCGTGAGCTGCCGCAGCACGATGGCAATCGTGAACCACGTCGCCAGCCCCGTCACGAGGCTCGCCACCATGCCGAGGCGCTGGGCGAGCAGGACATAGACCAGCGCCAGACCGGCATTTGAGAGATTGGCAGCCATGCTGCCGAGCGCACCGGCGGCGATGAAGGCCGGGTCGTGGTCGAGCGCCAGAAAGACATAGACCGGCCCGGCCGAAATCGGCAGCGTCGCGATCAGGGCCGCAACGAGCGGACCGGTCCGCTCGGCCAGCAGCGAGCAACCGACGACGATCGCTGCCGCGGTCGCCATCTTGAGCAGCAGCATGCCGAGCCAGGGGTCGATCATCGCTCCAGCCGGGACTTGGCTGTCGCAATCGCGATCATGCCGGCTCGCCCTTCGCCCAGCCTTCCTTGGTCTCCGCGATGAAATTGACCAGCGTTCCGGCCGCGATCGCAGCGCGCAGCC
>NZ_JBFTLD010000425.1:0-3050 GCF_056396265.1 Allobosea sp. 05T422_2
TGGTCTTCGTTACCTCGTTACCGCCTACAACTTCGCCAAGCATCTCAAGGCGCTGCGATGGCGAACGCCCTATCAGGCCATCTGCGACGCCTGGATCAGTGACCCGTCACCCTTCAAAATCAATCCGCACCATCTCATCCCGAGACCGCACATCTAGGGGGATCCCTTCCCTCTCCTGGCATCGCCCTCAAGTACAATAGAGGATCCGATACCTTGGTGGGAGGATGGCCACTTCGAAACGCGCACGTGAAATGCGCCATGACGACGATCCAGAAACGTGGACTGACACGTCTTATGCTGCGGCTGCCTGGGTTGCGTGCGGGCTTCGAACAGACGTCTGATGAGATCTTTCTCGATCTCTGTGAGGCCTATGAGCTGGCGTGGATCGGACTCGATTTCTGGACCCGGTCGGAAGCGCCAGAACGCGCCGAGCGGATTATGGAATACGAGGAGTTGGCGGCCTCTTTGGAGTCGGAGGCGCTTATTAGAGGAAGGAAATCCTGAGACGCCGGCGCGCGGGCACGGCCTGGGGCCTCGCTGCTCCCGCCGGATCAGCGGGCCCACACTCAGCCCTTCATTTTGATGAGCCGCAGTCGCTCGATCTGAACTTTGAGCGCAGCAACCACGCCCTCGCCGCGAATGCCCCTGATGCCTTGGCTTTTGCGGTCCTCGGCGCCGGGGACGCCGTCGAGGATTTCGGCGCGCTTCGCCTCTGGGAGGGAGAGCAGATATTCGACCTCGCATTCGTGCCGCCACTCCCCGGAATCGGAGAGAACCTCTCGACCGAAGAGATGGGACCAGACGACGCGAGGTGAGGCACGGTGCATCTCCAGGGTTGCCCCCAGACTGGTCGATCGCAATGCGTTCATCGACGCAGGCACCGCATCCTGCCTGGACTCAACTCATGGAGCCGATCGCCGGTTCCGCGCCGACGAAACAATTTCGCTCGCGCCCGGAACCCGTAGAGGCCGCTGCGCGTTCTTGTATCAGCCCAAAAAGGGGTGAACCGGCCCGCTGTGTGAGGACGCGGCGGGCCCTTTTTTGGTTCCTCGTCGACGGAACAGCCGAGGGRCAGTTTGTTTCTCTGGCGTGCTGGCCACCACTCTCGCCCGCACGGCCTCGGGCCTCGCCGCTGCCATACGGCGGGGCCTCCGGCTGGCCAATTCATCCTTGCGTTCTTTTGATGGATTATAAACTGTGAGCATCGCGGGGGGATTGCGATGCCGTTCCGTTCCATCGTCGCCACGCCAGAGGAACTCGCTCGGATCGCCGAGGCTTTTGATGAAGCTTGGAGCGAGATTGCAGCAAGGGTCGACCCGCCCAGCGAGCCCGCCCAACGCGAGCGTCTGGCCTCAATCATTGCCGAGTTGTGGAGGGCGGACCCAAGCGTCGATTTGGCAGTACTCGCTGTCCAACGTTTCGATGAGACCGCGTCGAAAGGACCGGGAGAATCTTGAGCGAGTGAAATAGTAGTCGCCGCCAGGAACTGCGGGTTTCGACAGGGGTTCGCTACTGCGTGGTGGCGTTGTTCACATCCGGCGCCGTCACGGCCTGGGGAGCCCCGCCGCTATTCCCCCCGGAACGGCGGGGCGAACCTCGTGCGTGGTGTGGAGTATCAGTTGTGTGCGCGCGTCGTCTGCTGCGTGTTGGCCCTGGAGTCGAGACTGTCCGTGGTCCTGTCAGCAAGGCGCGTGATGCGCGTCGGAAGCTCCGCTTCGACCCCATGCCCGATCGGATTGAGCCCTGCCTGGCTCTCCTGGCTTCCAAGCCACCCGCCGGCGACGGTCATGACTGGACGAACCGGTTCCCGACGATCCCAGGTAAGGCAGTCTGGCATTAGGCGCGCATTTAGGGAGAAACTCCACCAATCTGCCCGTGTACGGATGGTGGTGAGCCATTCCTCGAGCGCTGCAACCAGCCTGATCAAGACGTCTGCTGAACACTTTGCCCGCCAGCTCCTCAGGGAACTGCCGGGCGCCTTTTTGCGTTCTGGCGATCAGGAAGACGGGAATGTGCCATGCCGATGCACTGGTTCAGCCCACCCGTTGTCGTTCAAGCCGACCGGCCCGGAGTGGGCTACTCTATCACCGACGTCGAGCAAGCCGCAGAGCTGTTGCTAGCCTGGAAAGCGATTGGAGCGGGGCCGAAGTGGCAAGACGCAGTGCGCGCCTGCACGGCAGTGCTGAATGGTGCCGGGACCGTTGATGAGGCGCGGGAGGCGTTCGAGGAGGCGGCGCGGGAGTGTGGCCGCCTTATCGGGTAGTCAGGCTGCGTTGCCGGGACTGGCTGCCCCACGGTTCCATGAGCCCTGACAAGTGGACGGCCGCGGAACTAAAGGCCTCGTCGGGCGTTCACGCTTAGTGGTGACGCCGCGATCAGATTCTCCGGGCGGCACCACCGGGTCGGAGCCCGCCTGCAATCCGAAGCTCTTTGCCCTTACAACTGGCCCGCAGCGGGACGAAACGCCGCGGGCTTTTTTGTTTCTTGTCCTGTCCTTAGGAACACGCTGGGCCACCGTCCGTTTTAGTGGCGTGAGGGCGTTGAGCGATTGACAACTCCACGGCCGCAACGCTCACAGCCCTGGGGCCCTGCCGTTGCGAAGCGGCGGGGCCTTCATATCGCTTCGGATCAGGCGGATGGGCAAAAGCCATGGCTCAAACACGTGGATTTATCACGCGTCGGAACGCACTCATCAGGTGGTGAAGATCGAGGGCCGCATCGCTGGCTGGCGGACCTCTTTTGCGTCCCGTATCGCGGAACGAATCTTGCGGGGGCCGCGTTCTCTGCGCTGGAGTGGCCGTTGTGTGCGCGCGTCGTATCCTGCGTACCGGGCCAGGCTTCTCCGCTCTAAAGAGCGGGGTCGTCAGCAGGCCGCCAGATCCGCGTCAGCCAAGCCTGCTCGAGGATCCAGAATGAGGTCGGCATCGCTGAACACAAGCCCGCCACGCGCATGGACAGATCCTGCCCCTCCTTCTCGAATTCCGAGGCAATAGGCCACCGGAGCCCGTCTGGCGGTAGTTGATGCATTTGTGCGGCGTCAGATCGTGCGG
>NZ_JBFTLD010000426.1:0-3028 GCF_056396265.1 Allobosea sp. 05T422_2
GCGCAGCCGCGAAGACAGGTCCGATGAACTTGCCCATCCCCGTCATTCCCTTCAAACCGGCACGAATAGCCGGACATCGCCCCCTGAAGCCGGATCGCCCTTGCGGGAATCGTTCGTCCGATTCCGACAAAACCGCCATCCGTCTCTAATCATATTCGAGAGGGCGATCCATGTTTTGAGGGATGCCAGAAGGGCTTCCACACAAAACAATCACGCTCCGAATGTGCCTGCGTTGGGACCATGCAGACCCCGCCCTGTCAAGGACAGAGCCACAACGGAAGCACTTCTTGAGGCCGAGACCTCGCGTGATTATGCCGCACGGGCTGCGTGGAAGGCCTGCATTGCCCCTCTGGCGCAAGCGTGATCTTTGATTTATCGCAATGCCGAAGAACGAGGCGGGCCGATCAGCCGGCCTCGTTGCGCGTGGGCCGCATAGACAAGGACAGCGGGCCGCGACGGGATCACAGGAGCTATGTCGGACCGATGCGATTTCTGAGCAGGACCATTGCAACAGTGGCCGCAGCGGCCCTCGCCGCGGGCGCGACGACGCTTCTTCCTGAAAGTGCGCTGGCCGGCACCGGCATGCCTTCGCCCTGGCAGATGAATCTGCAGGGCGCCGCCACCGAGGTCTCGGAATACATTCACTGGTTCCATGACTGGCTTAACGTGATCATCTTCACGATCTCGATTTTCGTGCTGGGGCTGCTGATCTATGTCGCGTGGCGCTTCAACGAGAGGAAGAACCCCGTCCCCTCCAAGACGACGCATAATGCGCTGCTTGAAGTGGCCTGGACGGTCATCCCGGTCCTGATTCTCGTCGTCATCGCCATTCCCTCCTTCCGCCTGCTCAAGCTCCAGCTCGAGATTCCGCAGTCGGACCTGACCGTTAAGGTCACCGGCAAGCAGTGGTACTGGTCCTACGAATATCCGCAGGACGGCGGCGCCTTCGGCTTCGATTCGCTGATGCTCGACGAAAAGCAGCGCGCCGAAGCGATCRCCAGCAACAAGATCGCCGCAGCCGAGGCTCCGCGCCTGCTCGCTGTCGACAACGAGGCGGTCGTGCCGGTCGGCAAGGTCGTGCGCGTCCAGGTCACCGCGGCCGACGTCATCCACAAGTTCACCGTGCCGTCCTTCGGCATCAAGATCGACGCCATCCCCGGCCGTCTCAACGAGACCTGGTTCCGCGCCGATCGCGAAGGCATCTATTATGGCCAGTGCTCGTTCATCTGCGGGCAGAACCACGCCTATATGCCGATCGCGTTCCGCGTCGTGAGCGCCGAGCGCTATGCGGCCTGGCTTGCCGAATCGAAGAAGAAATTCGCCAGCGCCGGCGACGCCGCCGGCAAGGTCGCCGCCGCGGCCGAGTGAACGAACCAGATCTGACTGAACTCACGCGAACAGATTTCGCACGAGGAGACGAATCCATGGCAACTGCGGCTCCGGGCGCCCACGCCCACGCACACGGACATGATGACGCCCACGCCCACCCGACCGGGTGGCGGCGCTGGCTGCTCTCGACCAATCACAAGGACATCGGGACGCTCTACCTGACCTTCTCGATCATGGCTGGTCTGGTCGGCGGCTTCCTCTCGATCATGATGCGCATCGAGCTGCAGCAGCCCGGCCTGCAGATCTTCGCCAACGGCCAGAGCTACAACGTCTTCGTCACCGGCCACGGCCTGATCATGATCTTCTTCATGGTCATGCCCGCCGTGATCGGCGGCTTCGGCAACTGGTTCGTGCCGCTGATGATCGGCGCGCCGGACATGGCCTTCCCGCGCATGAACAACATCTCGTTCTGGCTGACCGTCGCCGGCTTCGTGCTGCTGGTCATCTCGATGTTCGTCGAAGGCGCACCTGGCGCCCACGGCGTCGGCACGGGCTGGACGATCTATCCGCCCTTCTCGTCGGCAGGCCACCCAGGTCCTTCGGTCGATTTCGGCATTCTCGCGCTTCACCTCGCGGGCGCTGCCTCGATCCTCGGCGCGATCAACTTCATCACCACCATCCTGAACATGCGCGCGCCTGGCATGACCATGCACAAGATGCCGCTGTTCGCCTGGGGCGTTCTGGTCACCGCCTTCCTGCTGCTGCTGTCGCTGCCCGTGCTCGCCGGCGCCATCACCATGCTGCTGACCGACCGCAATTTCGGCACCACCTTCTATGACCCGGCCGGTGGCGGCGATCCGGTGCTCTACCAGCACCTGTTCTGGTTCTTCGGTCACCCCGAAGTGTACATCATGATCCTGCCGGCTTTCGGCATCGTCAGCCACATCATCTCGACCTTCTCGAAGAAGCCGATCTTCGGCTATCTCGGCATGGCTTATGCGATGGTGGCGATCGGCGTCGTCGGCTTCATCGTGTGGGCGCACCACATGTWYACMGYCGGYCTCTCGCTCAACACGCAGCGCTACTTCGTCTTCGCCACGATGGTGATCGCCGTGCCGACCGGCATCAAGATCTTCTCCTGGATCGCGACGATGTGGGGCGGCAGCCTGCGCTTCACCGCGCCGATGCTCTGGGCCATCGGCTTCATCTTCCTGTTCACCGTCGGCGGCGTGACCGGCGTGGTGCTGGCCAATGCGGGCATCGACCGCTCGCTGCATGCGACCTATTACGTCGTGGCCCATTTCCACTACGTGCTGTCGCTCGGCGCCGTATTCGGCCTGTTCGCCGGCTTCTACTACTGGTTCCCGAAGATGTCGGGATATATCATCCCCGACTGGATCGGCAGGCTGCACTTCTGGGTCGCCTTCTTCGGCGCCAACCTGCTGTTCTTCCCGCAGCACTTCCTTGGTCTCGCCGGCATGCCGCGTCACTATGTGGACTATCCGGATGCCTTCGCCGGCTGGCATTTCTGGTCGTCGATCGGCTCCTACATCTTCGCTGCCGGCCTGCTCATCTTCTTCTACGGCGTGATCATCRCTTTCACGAAAAAGCAGCTCGCCGGAGACAATCCGTGGGGCGAAGGTGCAACGACGCTGGAATGGACCCTGTCCTCGCCTCCGCCGTTCCACCAGTTCGAGAC
>NZ_JBFTLD010000427.1:0-3009 GCF_056396265.1 Allobosea sp. 05T422_2
ACACCATGATGATCGACGCCGGCGCTGCGCCGGCCTGCGGCCCTCAAGGGGCGGCAAAGGTCGCAGCCAAGAGCGCCGCGATCGAGACGATCAGGGCAGGCTACGACCGCTACATCATTGGCGGCGCAGCGTCTCAGAACAATGTCTCGGTCAGCCAGATGCCGGGGAGTTTCCAGACCAGTGGCTCGTTCTCCGGCAACACCTATCAGGCCAGGAGCACCTATGTTCCTGGCCCGACCATCGTGAGCGGCACCCATGACAGGCAGCTCGCGGTGATGATGTTCAAGAACGGTGAGCCGGGCTATCAGAACGCCCTCGACGCGCGGGAAGCCCTCGGCCCGGAATGGCCAGAAATCGTCAAGAACGGGATCCGGACCTGTCTTTGATCCGTTTCACGCATCTCGCATCCCGCTAGCTATCGTCATCCCGTTTTGGATGGCGCCAGCCTGCGAGTGCGCAAGCTGCCACCTATCCTTACTACGGCCATTTCAGTCCGCAGATCGTCCGCTCCGGTCGTTGACGTAACGCAAGGCTGGATTTAACCCCGCTCTTCCCCGGTATGGGGCCACAGCTTTTGCGGGGGGCGGGGGCAGCGATGCGAATGACGATAGACGGCGCGCACGAGATGGCGCGCCACGCCGTGCTGGCCGCTGGAGGCAGCGATGCTGTCGCGGCAGCGCTCGCGGATGCGACGATCGCTGCGGAAGTGTCGGGTCGTCCCTCTGTCGGGTTCGCGCATCTCCTGGACTATCTCGATAGCCTCGCGGCCGGGCGGATCGCGGGCTCCGTCACCCCGGAGGTCAGCTTTCCGACCTCGGCCTCGATCCGGATCGAGGCCGGGGGAGGCATCGCCCAGCTCGGTTTCGATCTCGCCTTTGCTGAATTGCAGGCGCGCGCCGGGCTCTACGGCCTCGCGCTGCTGATCCAGGCGAACAGCTACACGGTCGGCGAACTCGGCTACTACACCCGCCGTCTCGCCGAAGCAGGATTGATCGGGCTTGCCCTTGCCAATGGGCCGGCGCTGGTGGCGGCGGGCAAGAGCCAGGAGGCCGTCTACGGCACCAATCCGCTCTCCTTCGCCGCGCCCGTCGCGGGCGGCCAGCCTTTGGTCATTGACCAGGCCACGAGCGCGACGGCCTTCGTCAATATCAGGCAGGCCGCCGAGACCGGCGAGGCGATACCGCCGGGCTGGGCCGTGGATGCGAGCGGCCAGCCCACCACCGACCCACGCGCGGCGCTCACCGGAGCGCTTCTCGCTTTTGGGGGCGAGCGCGGCGCCAATATCGCGCTGATCGTGGAAACCCTGGCAGCCGGCATGACCGGCGCGAACTGGTCGCTCGATGCGCCGTCCTTCGCTGGCGGCAGCCAATCCCCCGGCGTAGGGCTCCTGGTCGTCGCGCTGAAGCCGGAGCTCTTCGCTCCGGATTTTTCAGCCCGGCTGGCTGCGCATCTCGAACGCCTGGCGGGCAAGGGCGTCCATATTCCCGGACAAAGGCCGGCTCGCCAGGAGATCGAGCTGCCCGATGCGCTGGTGGAGGCGATCGCGCGATACTCCCTCGGGCGGGGCCAGCGGCGCGCTACTCCATGACCATCGGATGGTCATCCGACGGCGCCTTCTTCTGCTTCGAGGTGACCAGCAGGGCGAGGAACGGCATGGCCGCGAGGCACAGGATCATCAGCAGCTTGAAATCGTCGATATAGGCGATGATCATCGCCTGGCGCGTGATGACCTCGTCGAGCGCGGCGCGCCCGGCCAGCGTCAGCGGATCCCAGGCCTCCTTGATCGCCGGCATCTCGAAGATGCGGTTGAAGGGCGTGACGTAAGTCGCGATCTCGGCGTGGTTCACCTGGACGTTGCGGGTGAGCAGATAGCTGACGATCGAGATGCCGACACTGGAGCCGATATTGCGCGACAGGTTGTAAAGGCCGGTGGCGTCGCCGCGATCCTGCGGCTGCAGCGTGGAGAAGGTCACAGTGGTCAGCGGCACGAAGAGCAGGCCCAGACCCGCTCCCTGGATGAAGCCGGTGACGATGATCGTCTGCTGCGAGACGTCCGGGGTCCAGCCGGCCATGTCGTACATCGCCCAGGCGCTGACGGCCAGGCCGGCGCCGAGCAGGATGCGGATGTCGACCTTGCCGATCAGCCGTCCGACSAGGAACATGCAGAGCATCGTGCCCATGCCGCGCGGGCCCATGACGATGCCGGCGGTGACGACGGGGTAGCCCATCAGCGTCTGCAAATAGGGCGTCATCAACGCCAGCGAAGCGAGATAGGTGATGCCGACGATGAAGATGAAGATCATGCCGACGCTGAAGTTGCGATCGAGGAACAGGCGCGGCTTGATGAAGGAGTTCTCTGCCGTGAGGGTGTGGACCACCAGGATGTAGATCGCCGCGACGCAGACCGTCGCCTCGACGATGATCTCGAGCGACGAAAACCAGTCGAGCTGGGCGCCGCGGTCGAGGAAGAGCTGGAGCGAGGCGATGGCGAGGCTGAGCGCKCCGAAGCCGATCCAGTCGAGCCTGGCCAAGGCGTTCGATTTCGTCTCGGTGACGAAGATCCCGACGCCCGCCAGGGCCAATGCGCCGAGCGGCAGGTTGATATAGAAGACCCAGCGCCAGGAGATGTTCTCGGTCAGCCAGCCGCCGATGACGGGGCCGAGCACCGGGCCGACCATGACCGAGACGCCGAACAGCGCCATCGCCGAGCCGCGCTCCTCCGGCGTGTAGATGTCGAGCAGGATGCTCTGGGACACCGGCACCAGGGCGGCGCCGAAGAAGCCCTGGAGCAGGCGGAAGCCGACGATCTGAGTCAGCGACTGCGCGGCGCCGCAGAGCATCGAGGCGACGACGAAGCCGATGATCGCGACCGAGAGCACGCGCTTCCTGCCGAAGCGGGCGGCAAGGAAGCCCGATGGCGGCGTCATGATCGCGGCCGCGACGATATAGGAGGTCAGGACCCAGTTGATCTGATCGGCGCTGGCCGAGACGCTGCCCTGGATATAGGGC
>NZ_JBFTLD010000428.1:0-2991 GCF_056396265.1 Allobosea sp. 05T422_2
GCGCACCTCACAGACTTCGTTGCCGCCTACAATTTCGGCCGCCGGCTGAAGACCCTTAGGGGGCTCACACCCTACGAGTTCATCTGCAAATGCTGGACTTCAGAGCCAGAACGATTCAGGCTCGATCCAATCCATCAAATGCCGGGACTAAACACCTAGCCCGCCTTCTTCAACCACAGGCGTGGATCACTTCTCCGGTCTGCGTCCGGCGAGAGTGCGGCGCAGAGATCAGCCATCGCCGCGAGGTTGTGAATCGGCCTGAACGAATCGACATGCGGCAGCATCGCCCGGATGCCGCTGGCCCGCGCCTGAAAGGCATCGAAGCGCAGCAGCGGATTGAGCCAGACGAGCTGGCGGCAGGAGCGGTGCAGCCGGTCCATCTCGAAGGCGAGCTCGCCATCGAGATGTCGCTCCAGCCCGTCGGTGAAAAGCAGCACGATCGCCCCGCCCGAAAGCACGCGCCGCGACCAGACGCGATTGAAGCTGTGCAGGGCATCGGCAATGCGGGTGCCACCTTCCCAGTCCGGCGCTGCCCTGCCGGCAAGGGCCAGCGCCTCGTCAGGGTCCCGCGCCCTCAGGCCCCGCGTGACATTGGTCAAGCGCGTGCCGAAGACGAAGGAATGCACCCGGCGGCGCTTCTCCGTGATCGCGTGCAGGAAATGCAGAAAGATGCGCGAATACTCTGCCATCGAGCCCGAGATATCGACGAGCGCGACCACCGGGGGATGGATCTCGGCGCGCTCGCGAAATGCGAGGTCGATCGAGCCGCCTCCCCCCCTGAGCGAACGCCGGAAGGTGCGGCGTGGGTCGATGCGCGCGCCGACATGCGATGCCTGGAAACGCCGCGTCGGCACGGTATCCCGCGGCAGGCGCAGCTCGGACATCAGCTGCTTGGMCTTGGCGATCTCCGCCGCACTCATCTGGGCGAAGTCGCGTGACTTCAGCATTTCGCGATCGGAGACGGTCAGGCGCGCCGAAAGCTCGGTCAGTTCGACCGGGGGTTCGTCACGCTCGTCTCGCGGCGGAGCAAATGCTTCAGCGACCCGCAACGCACCCGCTTCCGCCTTCTCCGGCTGACTATCCGCCCCCGGAGAGACGGGGGACATTTGCGCCATGATCTTCTCGATCAGATTGCGCCGCCGCCAGAACAGACGAAAGGCCTGGTCGTAGATCACGCTGTCCTCGTGCCGCTTCACGAAGATCGCATGCAGCGCCCAGTAAACGTCGTCGCGTGCACCGAGCGCACCATCCGCCAGCGCCTCGACGGCCTCGACCACCGCCCCCGCACCAACGGGCACACCGGCGATGCGCAGCGCCCGCGCGAAATAGACGATGTTCTCAGGCAGCTTGCCGGTCACGAGGTTCTCACCGTCATGGTAGACGCGGATCGCCGGCCAGGGCTTGCCGCGCGATCACGCTGCGGTCTCGGTCATGAAGACCTTCTGCGCAATGACCCATTTGCCGTCGACTTTTACGAAGGAGAGCAGATCCGTGAAATAGCGCGGCGGCATCTGGCATTTTAGCTTCACCAGAGCCAGGGCCGGGCCCACGAGATCGATGGTCAGGATATGGTCGCTGCGCTCCATCCCAGCAGCCTTCGGAGACTGGCGATTGCGCACGGCCTCGAACCACTCGGCGCGCGGCACGATCTTCAGTTCGCCGTGGAGCGATTGGGTCAGTGCGCTTGTTGGATGAAAGATCTGGCTCAGCTTGCCGACATCGCCCTCATAGAGCCCGTCGAGATAAGTCCAGGTAGCGGCTTCGATCGCCTTGATGTCGTCGTTCATCGCTTGCTCCATCATGCGCGGGCCGGTCCCGCGCATCCACCTGCTGCGACGCGAATGAGAGGAAAGACCTGGGTCGGTACACAAGGCCTGTCCTCACGGCAGGCGCGCCTATCCCCGCACGTCGGCCTTCACCTGGTCCAGCAGTTCCTTCACCTTCGAGCCCTGCATCGCCTGGATGTCGTCCTGGTACTTGAGCAGCGCCCCCAGCGTGTCCGAGACGATCGCGGGGTCAAGCGCGACTGCGTCGAGTTCGACCAGCGCACTTGCCCAATCGAGTGTCTCGGCGACGCCCGGCGCCTTGAACAGCTCCTCCTTGCGGATCGCCTGCACGAAGGCGACGACCTGCTTTGCCAGCTTGGCCGGGGCCTCCGGTGCGCGCGCTTTCAGGATGGCAAGCTCGCGAGCCGTGTCGGGGTAGCCGACCCAGTGGTAGAGGCAACGGCGCTTCAACGCGTCGTGGATCTCGCGTGTACGGTTCGAGGTCAGGATCACGATCGGCGGCTCCGCCGCCTTGATCGTGCCAAGCTCGGGAATCGTCACCTGCGCGTCGGCCAGCACCTCGAGCAAGAAGGCCTCGAAGGCCTCGTCGGTGCGGTCGAGTTCGTCGATCAGCAGGATTGGCGCCCCGCCCTCCTGCGGCTCCAGCGCCTGCAAGAGCGGGCGCTTGACCAGATAGCGCTCCGAGAAGATGTCGGATTCGAGTCGGGCACGATCCCCCGCAGCGCCACCCGCCTCCGCGAGACGGATCGCCATCATCTGGCCCGCATAGTTCCACTCATAGACTGCGGAGGCGAGATCGAGCCCCTCATAGCATTGCAGCCGGATCAGGCGCCGCCCGAGCGCGGCCGCCAGCACCTTGGCAATCTCGGTCTTCCCCGTGCCGGCCTCGCCCTCCAGCAGCAGCGGTCGCTTCATGCGCAGAGCCAGATAGAGCACAGTCGCCAGCGCCCGATCGGCGACATAGCCCTGCGATTGCAGGAGAGAAAGCGTGGCGTCGATGGAACCGGGAGTTTTCAAGGGCTTCTCGCGACAAAAGAACAGAGCCGGTCAGGCGGCAGCTATGGCCTCGATCTCGAGAAGCCAAGCCTCGTCGAAGATCCCAGCGATGACGACGGAGAGCGCAACCTTCCGGTCGCCGAGGATCTCCTTGCGCGACTGCCGGCTCTCCGCGGCAAAGCGGCGATCGGACAGAAAGGTCGTGACC
>NZ_JBFTLD010000429.1:0-2977 GCF_056396265.1 Allobosea sp. 05T422_2
GCCGATGGCGGCACGCGCCACCCATGTCGCCGAGAAGATCGTCGAGCGCATCGTCGAACGGATCGAACGCAAGCGCGAACGCGAGAAGATGCCGGACCGTCGCACCGGCTATATCCAGAAAGCCGTCGTCGGCGGGCACAAGGTCTACCTGCACACCGGCGAATACTCGGACGGACGCCTCGGCGAGATCTTCATCGACATGCACAAGGAGGGCGCGGCCTTCCGGGCGATGATGAACAACTTTGCGATCGCGGTCTCGCTCGGCCTGCAATACGGCGTGCCGCTGGAGGAATATGTCGAGGCCTTCACCTTCACGCGCTTCGAGCCCTCGGGCTTCGTGCAKGGCAACCAGTCGATCAAKAACGCCACCTCGATCCTCGACTACGTCTTCCGCGAGCTGGCGATCAGCTATCTCTCGCGCAACGACCTTGCCCATGTCGACCCGAGCGAGATCGGCCATGACGTGATCGGTGGCGGTGTCGGCCAGGACAAGGCGCCGGACGCGGTGGGTGCGATCACCTCGACCCCGCTGGCCTCGACTGGCTTCCGCCGTGGCAAGCCGATCAACCTGCTCGCCATCCAGGGCGGAATCGTCCACGAGACCGTCGCCCGCAGCAGCAGCAACGTCACCTCCTTCGCCACCGCAGGCGCGACCGCGCTGAAGCCGGACGCCGAAGAAGAGGCCGTGGGCGAAGCTGAATTGGCCAAGCTCGGCTTCGCGGCTCCCGCCGGCCAGCCGACAGCCTCGGAGCGTCGCGCCGAAGCGATCATGAAGGGCTATGTCGGCGATTCCTGCGGCGAATGCGGCAACTTCACGCTGGTCCGCAACGGCACCTGCCTGAAGTGCAACACCTGCGGTAGTACAACTGGCTGCTCGTAGCACGCAGAGTACTGATACTGCTTGAAATGAGAGGCGAAGTTCCCCGTTTTTGAGCTTCGACTTCCGCAAAATCTGGGAGGCGGCAATGATGCCGCCTCCCTCCGCCAATCCAAACAAATCGTGAATCAACGGCAGACTGATCGATATCACTTCATCAGATGGTTCGAGGTGGCAGTGGCACCACCGCATGAAAACTTTCAGGACGCCCCCGCAACGCGCACTGGACCCTGGAGGGGCAGGACGACGCCGCCGACGCCTAAGGGCCTGATCGTGCTGGACGGCGCGCCTGCGCGACAGCCGCCCAAGCCTGAGCCGCCGGTCCCGTTCGACGACGGCCAGCTTGCCTTCGTCTTCGAGGACCCGATCGAGGGGGCCGTCGAGCCCATCCAGAAGGCGCCGGCGCTGCCGACCCCCGCCGGCCCGTTCCAGCCGGCCGAGCCGATCGCTCCGCCGCCGGCCAAGGTCCACCCGACCCACGGCCGCAGGGCCGAGCGACGCACCCGTGCAACGCTCGGAATCGCGGCCAGGGGCTGGGTCGGCTTCTCGCCGGTGCCGCGGTTCCCTGAGCGCGCCGGCGCGTGACCTAGGGTGAGCGAGGGCGGGCTTCGATCGCGATCGGAGMCGGCCCTRTCAATGCGGTCAGCGAGCCGCTGCTCAACTTCCGCAGGATCGTCTGGCACCCTTCGGCGTTGGGGGGCGTGGCACTCAGCGTTTTCGCCTGCAGATCGAACACGAGGACGGTGCGATCCTGCAAGTGAAGTTGCGCGATCTCGGTTCGCGGATCTTCGATGCATTTCGCATCGATCTCGTCCGCGAGGTCCTCAAGGTAGTCGACGAGGGCCTCATATTTCCCCACCACCGAGAGCGGTGCCACGAATTCCGTTACGGAGGTGGGGAATATGTCTTCGAAGTCATCCGGCAGATTCGCGRGAGACACGCGCAAGACCAGTTCGCGGACGATTTCTGCCTGCGCGGGATCGTCTTGGCTTTGACCGGTTTCGATCGAAAACCGAAAGAAGTCGGTGTCGATGGAGCCGCCGCCCCCTTCCATCGAGGCTTCGCGGTCGATGTCCCGGCGCTTCAAGCGGAGAATGTCCTTCGATTTCTGATAAATGCCGTCGAGTTCCTCCTCGACGGCTTCGCTCAGCCCTCGCTGAGCGAAGCCGTTAGCGTAGTCGTTGACATCGTCCGGAACCCAGTGACCTTTCGCCTTGCTGAAGCCTGGCAACGCTCTGAACGGCATGGTCTCGACCGTCCTGAAGTAACCCCGAGCGTAGTCGATCGTAATCGGAGCTGAGACGGTCGAAGCCACCGCTGGTCTTGGCATCTCGCGGATTGCGAACGTTCCCGATGCCCCGATCTGGGCATATGGGGTCTGATGCGCGGCGATCTGCATGTGCTTGCGGATGAATTCCCTCACCGACACGGCCAGGAAATTCTGTAGCGATTGCCCGGTCACGAAGCCACGATCGGCCGCGCCCGCCTCCTTGCCTCTCAAGGCCTCCAGGAGATGATGCGTCCAGATCCCATGCCCGAGCGCCGCAGACGGATAGGACTTCTGTCTCGGGGAGCATGAGAAGAAGGCGGCGGCATGTGCCGCGCTCTCGACGAAGTCCTCGAACTCCTCCCGCTTCATATTCGACAGCACGTCCCGGCCGACCAGGCCGGGATCGTCGAAGGTGGCCGCGCAGGCATCGACGAAGATTAGGCTGTGCCGGCAAGCGCTTTCGCGCAGGGGCCCCAACAAGGTCGCCTCGACGTCGATCGTGGTTCCCGCCAGGTTCGACGGGTGCGTTTCCCATGACGTGAGTCGGTTGGCCCCGTTCGCCCAGAGGCCGTGACCCGCGTAGAAGAAGTAGAAGCGATCCTCCTCCGACAGGTTGCGGATGAGGTATGGGATCTCGTTCTCGACGCGGGACTTGATCGCCTCGTGGTCGAGCCAGACCTCGACGTTCGAAGCTGGGACGTCGAGGTGCAGACGCGCGACCTGTCAACGGCGGCCGGATTCCAGGCCACTTGGGCGGAGCAAAACCAGGCCAGCGCTGGCGATGTGAGACGATAAGCCAAGGGCCCCGATCGGGGCCCTTGGCTTATCGT
>NZ_JBFTLD010000430.1:0-2946 GCF_056396265.1 Allobosea sp. 05T422_2
ACCGAACATGTCGGTGAGAACGATCACGCCCTTGCCGTTCTCGACGGCTTCGACCGCCGCGATGATGTCGCGTCGACGGGCCTCCATGTCGTCATCGGGGGCGATGGCGATGGTGGCGAGGTTTTGCTGGGGGCCGACGACATGTTCGAGCGCTGAGCGGAACTCGGTCGCCAGATGCCCATGCGTCACAAGGACGAGTCCGATCATTCACTATCGCACCGGAGAGCGCTTGCAGGCGCCCGGACAAGGTCGCGGTTTATGCGGCAGGCGCGCGGGTTAGGCAAGACAGCTGGATTGAATCTTGTCGAAAACAAGGCTCACGCATCTCCCATGAACAGGCGCAGGGCGGTGAGGACAAGCCGCTCGTCACCGGCCCGACCCTTCACGGTCAGCCGCGGCAGGTCGATACCTGCCAGGCGTTCCACCAGCGCTTCCGGCTCAGGCATGCGTTCCGGCTCCTCCCCGCTGCAATCGACAATCAGCCGGATCACGACGCCGGGCAAGTAGGGCTCGGGCGTGAGGCCGAGACCGCGTCGCTCGATCAGTCCCTCCAGCGGGGAGACGGGGTAGCCGACCAACCTGCCGCCAGTCGCATTCAGTTCGGTCCGGTCGTCGGCGACCAGGCGCGCAAACAGGCCGTCCTGCCTGGCGAGCGCGATGAGGGCCAGCGCCAGAACCGATTTTCCGGCGCCGGATGGGCCGCGGATGATGATTCCGGCCTCTCCAATCGCAATCGTGCTGGCATGCACGCGTTCGCCGGTTGCGGCCGTGTTGGCATTGTCCATGGCGGCAACTCAGGCGATGTGCTGAACGGCAGGCAGCCGTACGACGAAGCGGGCACCGAGCCGTGGCGGGTCTTCCGCTCCGGTCGAGCGGTCGAGCCGGTTCTCGGCCCGAATGCTGCCGCGATGGGCTTCGACGATCTGGCGTGAGATCGAAAGGCCGAGCCCGGAATTCTGCCCGAAGCCCTCGTCCGGTCGGTCGGTATAGAAGCGCTCGAAGATGCGCTCGATGGCGTGGGGCGGGATGCCCGGCCCGTCATCCTCGACGCTGATCAGCACATCGGGTCCGACGCGCGACAGTATGACGCGCACGGGCTTGCCGGGCTGCGAGAAGGAACGGGCGTTGTCGATGAGATTGACCATGACCTGGCCGAGCCGGGAATCATGGCCCATCACCAGGAAGTCCTGACGTCCGCCAGGGCGCTGCCCGCGCCGCTCGACCGAAAGCTCGATGCCGGGCTGGCCATCCCGACGCGTCTGGTTCTGCAAGCTGACCACGGCTTCCAGGACCTGGGCCATGTCGACGGGGGCGGCATCGTTGCGTGCCAGCTCCGCGTCGAGCCGCGACGCATCCGAAATATCCGAGATCAGGCGGTCGAGGCGCCGGACATCATGCTGGATCACGGCGAGCAGCCGGCCGCGGGAATCGTCGTTCTTCACGCGCGGCAGCGTTTCCACGGCACTGCGCAGTGAGGTGAGCGGGTTCTTGAGCTCATGGGCGACATCGGCGGCGAAGCTCTCGATCGCCTCGATGCGGTTGTAGAGCGCCTTTGTCATGTCGCGCAGCGAGCCTGACAGGTGTCCGATCTCGTCGTGGCGATTGGTGAAATCGGGAATTTCCTCGCGCGACTTCACGCCCTTGCGCACGCGCTGCGCAGCGTCGGCGAGCTTGCGGATCGGCTCGGCGATCGTGCCGGCCAGCAGCACTGACAGCACGATCATCACGCCCGCAGCAACGGCAAAGACCTGGATGATGGCGTAGCGTTCTCCGGCGATGATGCCGTCGATGTCGCCGCCTTGGGTCGAGAGCAGAAGCGCTCCGCGTACGGTCCGGAAGCGCTGGACCGGCACGGCGACGGAGACGATGGTCTGCCCGCGCGTATTGACGCGCACGACACTGGCTGGAACGCCGCTCAAGGCGCGTGCCACCTCCGGATAGGACTTGCCATTGGCATTGGCGAAATCGTCATAGGCCGGCACGTCGGCACGCCCGAGCCGGCTGCGCAGCATGTTCCATGTGCGCTCGAGCAAGGGCGCCTCGTCCTGCTCGCCGAGGCGCGGCAAGTCGAGGCGGAGCACGTCGCCGCGCGAATAGAGATTGCGCGAATCGAGCGTCAGCATCCCGTCCTTGTCATAGACGCGGGCACGGGTCTTGGTCGGCGTCACCAGGCGCCTGAGCAGCGGCGCCACTTTCTCGGGATTGATCGAGAAATCGAGCGGATCGTCGGCAATGCCGGCGCTCTCACCTGCTTGCAGCTGCAGCAACTTATCGGCGTCGATGGTGATCGTGTCGGTCTCGACCGTCGCGGAGGCCGCGA
Source organism: Allobosea sp. 05T422_2 (assembly GCF_056396265.1). Lineage (NCBI taxonomy): Bacteria > Pseudomonadati > Pseudomonadota > Alphaproteobacteria > Hyphomicrobiales > Alloboseaceae > Allobosea > Allobosea sp. 05T422_2. The sequence goes on from NZ_JBFTLD010000430.1 coordinate 2,321, forward strand.
TCGAGGCGGCAATGATCTCGCCCTGCGTCAGCAGGCTTTGCACCCGGGACTCGATCAATCCTTCGCGGAACTGATTGAGGTAGAGAAAGCCGAGCAGCAGTGCCACGAGCCCGGCGAGATTGAGGACGACGATGCGACGCGTCAGGCTGGAGGCCGCGCGCGACGAGATGGCGCGCCAGGCATGCCGTCCCGCAAGCGCTACGCGCCGCCGCAGCGCCGGACGGCTGCGGCGGCCTTCGGCGCGGGGTCTGTCCTGTTCAATCGTCGCCATGCGTGATGCGTTCCAATTCCACGAAGGCCGTTAAGTGTCCCTCGGAGCAGGTCAAGGCATCGATCGCGATTCTCACATCTCCTTGAAGCGGTAACCGACACCGTACAGCGTCTCGATCATGTCGAACTCGGCATCGACCTGATTGAACTTCTTGCGCAGCCGCTTGATATGGCTGTCGATGGTGCGGTCGTCGACATAGACCTCGTCGTCATAGGCGGCGTCCATCAGGGCGTTGCGGCTTTTCACCACGCCGGGACGCTGTGCCAGCGACTGCAGGATCAGGAATTCGGTGACAGTCAGCGTGACCGGCTCGCCCTTCCAGGTGCAGGTATGACGCTCCGGGTCCATGCGCAAC
>NZ_JBFTLD010000431.1:0-2939 GCF_056396265.1 Allobosea sp. 05T422_2
GTAGGCCCTCGTGCGAGGGGGCAGCGACAGGTTCATCCGTGTCGGCGAGTGTGCGCAGGCATGATGTCGCGACCATGGGCATCCTCCGACGGCAGCGTGCCAGAAGGATGCAATGTCCGCCATGGCCCTGTGGGCCAAATTCACCGTCAGCGGAAGTCGCGCGTCTTGACCCTGATCGGATCAAGTTCGAGGGCTGGATGTGGCATTTTGCATGGAACCGTATCTGCGCGAAACGATCTGTAATGCTTCATCCGGCAGCAGTCGCTGAATTCCCTTCGACCCAGCTGGTCGACACCGCCAAGCTGCGCTGGCGGATCGAGCGAGACCATCAGGAGCTCAAGCAGGAGCTGGGCCTGGGTCACTACGAAGGCCGAGCTTGGCGGGGTTTCCACCACCACGCCAGTCTCTGTATCGCCGCCTACGGCTTCCTGGTCGCTCTGAGGAGACGATTCCCCCCTCAGCTCCAGCTCGCGCCCAGGGCCGCCAAACACCTGGCCTTCCCGACGGTTATCGACCGCGGGGATCCTCCCGGTCCGTACCGAGCGGCATGTCCCGACCTCGATCCCGATCCTCAGGCGACGCCTGACCGTGGCCATGGCCAACCGTCTGCAACGATGTCCATGCTGCACAAGTTCCATGGACGCTCAGCGACAGACACGCAATTTATGACGCAGTAAGATTAGAAGCGGCTCCCATTTTTCCGCATCGGCAGGGCGAGTTGGCCGAGCCGGATCAGCAGAGGGAGCGCACTGGGTCACTGCGCCTGACCGTGAGGCGCGGAGGTGGCCAAGAGCAAGTCGTCGATTGCCTTCTTGAGGGATAGGAGCCCTTCACGGCTACTCTGAAGCTGGCACGAAACGACCGKGACGATGGGGACGGTCTGGTCGCGCATCACGGTGGGGCGACTGGTAATCAAAACGATGCTGTAGAGGCCGTTCCCGTGCAGGAGGCCGCCGACGCCGTCGAAGGCTATCGTCGCTGCCCCATAGTCGACGGCGGCAGGCCTTGAGGTCTCCTCGGATGTGGCCAAAATCTAACCCCTTCCCCCTTATCGGAATATTGCCTGACCCTGCCTCACGGCTAGGATTGCAACCGCGGTCCTGAAGGCCAAGCTCGGGGCGCGCGACAATGCGCGCGACAAACGTCTTGACGGTCACACCAAAATTAGAAGCGGCGGCTTGGCCCGCGACGAGCATCATCCCGCCAGCCACAAGTGCGCGCATCCAAGTCTCCCCCTTTGGCGAGTGTGCGGACTAACAGGTGTTTCGGGAAGGGGCTAAAGGGCGCGCCTTTCGCTAGACCGACGTCCTATGAACGAGGGTTGCCCTGCCCGTGGAATGGAGGGACCCACGTGTTGGTGGCTCTCCTTTCATCCTATTGGGTGGCTCCCCAATCAAATTGATGGCGGGCTCCTGAAGCGATTGAATATTCGAGATACGCAGGGTCACGCAGGACGCCGATTCAGGGGGCAAATTGGATGCCTATTCACAGCAGGGTGGGCTCTCCATCATATCGTCCGTAGCTGTCTTTGGTTGATAAAGGCCTCGTACGCTAAGGTCGAACGAAACATGAACGAAATCTCCTTGTGTCTCGCGACTTCCGCGGCAGGGCGTCTGATCCCAGTGGATAACCGTGCCAGCTCGGCAACATTCACCGGTAGTTGGTGCTGCGTGCGGGGTTGAGCAGTGGCAAGGCGCAAGATTCTCAAAGCTCAGGATCGACGGGAGCTTTTAGACATTCCTGCCGATGAGGACAGCCTGATCCGACGACGGCGGTCGATTGCACGGCGCGCAATTGTCGCGTGACCTATTGTGAAGCCAGCGCTCGACCCATTCGGCAGATATTGCCAATAACCGTTCATTAATAACATGAGATTTAGCTGAGAATACCGAATCGTAGGCTATCTGTATTCACGAACCTGTACGGAGGTAGTGGATGACGGGGCGCGACTACTTAACGACTGACCCAGCACTGGCTGAATTTTTGTTGCACCCGGTTTCCGTCAGCGTGGGCGCGCCACGACTTGCAACGACTGCCGAGCGGATTATTCAATCTCCCCAATGGATGAAGCGCCGGCGCGTGCATGAGACGACGCGGCTCTTAGCTTGGCTTTCAGCCATTGTTGCTAGCGCAGTCTGGCTCTCGGCACCGCCCGCCTACGCTCAATCCGCGTGCATAGGGTTTAGTGGAAACGGAGGGGTTACCCAGATTGGCCCGCCTCCATGTACCGTCGGCAATATCCTTGTCGGCTTCGGGACGGCGATCACCGCCACGCTTGGTGCCAATGTGACCGCGAACGGTTCGGTGACGGCCCGGGGGTTCGGGACCGGAATTGATGCCGGCACCAATTCGATCGTCATATTGAACGGTCCGGTGACAGCGAGTGGCCTGGGGTTGGGTGCCAGCAGCGGAGCACGGATCGAGGCCAACGGAATCGTGTTGAGCAATGACGGCGGTGGCGGAGCCATCGCCATGCAGGCCAACGGCGGGACCATCATCGCACGCGCCGTTACTGTGAATTGGCCCAATGGCGGTGGTCAAAGTCTCGTGCAGGCCCTGGCCGGAGGGCTGATCGAGTTTACGTCCGGCTCCTCGATCAACAATCCCAATGGCGGTATCCCGTCCGCCTTGCTCGCTGACGGCGCGGGCAGCCGCATCATTGCCGATGGCCTGCTCGTTTTCATGGGCAACGCCGGCGGCATCACCGGGGCCAAGGCACAAAATGGCGGCAGTATCAGCCTGACCGGAGGCAGCAGGATCACCTTTTCAGGCGGCGGCGGAAGCAGGGGCCTGGTCGCGTCCGGCGTCGGCAGCACGATCAACGCCCAGGACCTCACAATCACTGCCACCAACGGTGGCGGCGACGACATCGGCGCCCGCGCCGAGGCGGGCGGCCAAGTGCATTTCGTCGGCAGCACGGTGAACGTCACGGGTGCGGG
>NZ_JBFTLD010000432.1:0-2934 GCF_056396265.1 Allobosea sp. 05T422_2
CTGCTGCAGGTCTATGTCTTTCTGCTGATCGCCTATTTCTGGGAAATCGAGCCGCCCTTGCTCGGCTACCTCACGGTGCTGCCGGCCTTGTTCCTGGCGAGCCTGATGCTGGGCGCGCTCGCCCTGTTCATGTCGTCGATCATCAAGCAGTTGGAGAACTTCGCCGGGGTCATGAACTTCGTGATCTTCCCGATGTTCTTTGCCTCGTCCGCGCTCTATCCGCTGTGGCGCATCCGGGAATCGAGCCCGCTGCTCTATGAGATCTGCCGCTTCAATCCCTTCACCCATGCGGTCGAACTGATCCGCTTCGCCCTCTACGCGCAGATTGATCCTGTCTCGCTTGCGGCGGTGCTGGGTTTTACCGCCGTCTTTCTCGCTGCCGCCATTTACGCCTATAATCCATCGAAGGGTTTGCTGGGTCGGCGTGGTGCTCCCGGAGGCACGGCATGACGTTCCCGAGAGGTCTTGTCCCGAGCCAACGCCTGATCCGCACGAGGCTCAGGATCGCCTGCGGCGCGGCCCTGTTCGCGGGCATGTTCGCAGCCTTGCCGGCGCGCCCGGACGAACCGGAATGGCCCTGCGTGCAGCGCAGGGTCGCGACGCTCACTGCGGCGCAGATGTGGGATGGCCCCGATGTCGAGGCGCTCACCGGCTGGCAGGACGACGCGGAGATGGAGCGCCTGATCAAGGCACTCGTCAGCCGCGCCAACCCGATGGAGCAAGCAAGCGAGAGCCTGGCGCAATGGGCCAAGGCCCAGCCGGACTCAAGCCGGGACGAGAAGCTGAAAATGCTGTTCGCCGGCGTGTTGAAGACCATCAATGACGACCGCGCCATCGTGCTCGCAGGGATCGGCCGGTTTCAGCATCGGCAAAGGCAGCTCGCCGAGCGGATCCAGGAGCAGGGAGCGGCGCTGGGTGCGCTGCGCGCCAAGGCGGCGCTGGACGAGAAGGCCAAGGCGGAGCTCACCGTGGCGGAGGACAGGTACAAGTGGGATACGCGGTTCTTCGCCGAGAGGCAGGAATCTCTGCCCCTCGCCTGCGAGATACCCGTGCAGATCGAGCAGCGCGCCTTCGATCTCGCCCGCGAAATCCGGGCGCTGATGAAGGATTGACGCCGCCTCGCCGCGGCCACGGCACTTCGGTGCCGGGCGCTTCGGTCCGGCGCGGGTCTCATAGCCCCGGCGCAATCTCGACGAGCGGAAGCAGCGCCTCGCCCCAGCCATCGCTGCCGTCGGGAAACCAGATGACATTGCTGTACCCCCAAGAGACGGCGCGCTTGGCTGCGTTCCAGGACATCCARCAATCCTTCAGGCAGAAGAAGACCAGCGTTTTCGCCTTGTCGCCGCCGGTGAGCGTCGCGAGCTGCGCCTGGAAGGCCTGCAGCAACGGTTCGGGGATGACGCCATAGCCGGTATTGGCCAGCCAGACCGCGCCCGGAATGCTGCGATGCGGCGCCTCGCGCCAGACCATGTTCGCCGGCAGGTTGTCGGGTTTCACGGGGCGTGGCAGGACATCGATGAAGACGGCTGATTTCCCGCGCCACAGCAGCTCTGCTGCCCGTGTGTCGATGACGCGGGCGCCCTGGAGCATCGCTGGAACCGGCGCGCGATAATTCTCGGTACGATAGCCTGCGGGTTCGTCCGGGACGGCCCACGCCAGGCCGCCGGCCGCTGACCCCGCCGCCAGCCAGAGTGCCAACAGGGCAGTGCCGCGCCACATGGTCAGCGCCGCGGCGCTGTGATCGGCACCGTGTCCTCGTCCAGCAGCGGCACGCCGAAATCCAGCAGGATCGCATCGATATCGCCCTGCCTCCTGGCGATGATCTCGTTCAACTTGCGTTTCCAGTCATCCTCCTGATGACGCACGCCGAAGGTGATCCGATAGGCCATGCGCGGCCCCATCGTTTCCCTCAGCAGCGGCGTCACGGTCAGCTTTTCGCCGCCGCGGCTGGCGAAATAGCCGCCGATCGGCCCCCACAGGATTCCGGCATCGATCTCTCCGGAACGGATATCGGCGATCATGCGCTCCGCGGGAGAGTCGAAGCGCCGGTCGACCGTCAGCGGATAGGGCCTTGCCTTCTGCATCAGGCCGAGCATCGCCATGATGTTCCCGGGCGGTGTGCCGGCGACGATGCCGATGCGCTTGTCCTTCAACCGCTCGTCGGCAAGCGTAACGACGCCGTCGAGCCTCTGCCCCGGCCGATGAACCAGGACATAGCTCGAGCGGTAATAATGGTTGCTGTTGAGGACGAGATCGTCGCCCTGCGCGTAACCGATGATCAGGTCGCAGCGCTTTGCGAACAGCGTCTGGCGCACAAATCCCGTCGCCTGCGGAAACCAAGTGTATTCGAGCGGAAGCTTCAAATCATCCGCGACGAGTTCGGCGATCTTGTTCTCAAAGCCCTGCCCCGCCTCGTTCGAGAAGGGCAAATTGGCCGGGTCGCTGCAGACGCGGAGGACTTCGTGATTGACCAGATCGGCACGGCCGGTCTCGGCGGCGTGGCTGGCGCCCCCCGCGGCGAAGAGGAGGATCGCGCAGCAGATCAGCCAGCGAAAGACATCAGCGGGCCGCCATGCCCGCACTGGTGGCCGGGTGGTGGCAGGGCCGGACACGCAGCTGCTGCGCAGCCGTCCGGGCCTCGCTCTAGGAGCCCATGCAGGTCTTTTCATTTTGGACGGCCGTCTCCGGCTTTTCGACGGCGCGTTCCGGACGCGTGCCCCGCGGCAGCACACCATCGGCGCGCGCCTTGAGATAAACGTAGATGTCGTCGAGATAGCACATGACATTGGCGTTATCGCCGAGCGCCGGCATGACGCTCGTCTTGTCGGGGCGCGTGATCGTGCGCCCGCCAGCCACCACTTCCGTGAAGTCAGTATATTTCATGGTTTTCAGGGACCCGACCAGGGCCGGGGCATAGCTCGACCCTTCCCCCTC
>NZ_JBFTLD010000433.1:0-2927 GCF_056396265.1 Allobosea sp. 05T422_2
CTCGTCTTGCGCGATGCCGCGGCCGAGTGGAAAATGCCCCCACGCGAATGGACCGAAGCCAAGTCCCAGTTCGCGATCATGTTCGAGGATCGCTTCATCACTCAATGAAGCTCAACCCGCCCCGGACACAAAAATTCAGACACTCCCCCCATCCGGTGCCCAGCGGGTGGATTTCGCCGCCTTCATCGCGACCATGTATGTCAGGACGAGGTCGGCACGCCGTATGTCTGCTGAACTGCAAAGCCGGATGTTCCAGCTTCAAAACCACGCCACCGCCTTGCACGACGGCGCCTTCAACTCCTTCATTCGTAAGATGGAAGAAGGTGAAGGCAGGATCTACACCCCTGAAGAACGTGCTAAGATTAAGTCGGTCATGATTGATCCGAGCTCATTCGAAATCCACATCCCCAAAGAACGAACACTCGACATCCTGGGGAATGCGAAACCAATCATGCCTCTTATTCACGACATGTCGTGGTCGGTCGTCGAGCCGGAGCGCGGCTTCGTCATTTCATCCGACAACCCCGTCTGCAGGGTCGTTATAGGCCCGAGGCACCCGATGAGCGACGGTGGCTTCCTCCACAAAAACGTCGAAGTTTCCTTTCCTCTCAGCCCGAAACGCTTGTTGCTAATGTCATGGCACAAAGGCCTACCGCCAACGTTTGAAGTGTCGCGGCAGTTTATCGACGTAAGCGCTCATTTGCTGAGTCTGGAGGCGGAGGCTCCGAATAGAAAAATTTGCGAAGGACGGGGCGTCGATTTATGGCTCTTTATCGAATTTGTATATCTTCCGAATAATCCCATCAATTATTAATGCTGTTTAGGTTGGTTGTTACGGGTAATTCATCAGCTTGCCCGTTAATCAGTCGTGAGGAGGCTGCGGAAATCGCATCTGCCCCCCTTTGKAGCGTGAGATAGGGTTTGTAGGGTCTCAATGCTGCAGCTCCTTGAATGGCTCAGCCGTGGCCTGGTCATCGTCGCCAACCCCGGTCTTGTTCATTCGTTGAGACACGATCCATTCGCGCAGCTCCTGCGGCGGCTGCATCAGCAAATCCTTGCCRCCCGAGCCGTCAAGCCAGGCCTCGAAGTCGCGCGGCAGCAGCGTCGCCGGCATGCGGTTGTGGATCTCCGACATCCATTTGTTCGCGTCGCGCGTGATGATCGTGCAGGTAACGATCTCCTCGCCGGTCTCTGGATTGGTCCAGGCTTCCCACAAGCCGGCGAAGCCGAGCAGGCCGCCGTCGGCCGCACTGATCCGATGCGGGGTCTTGTCGCCCTTCTCGCCGGTCCATTCATAGAACCCGCTCGCCGGGATGATACAGCGACGTTTCACATAGGCTGAGCGAAACATGGCGCTGGAATCGACCGTCTCGATTCGCGCGTTGAAGGTCGCCCCGGACTCGTTCGCCTTCTTCTTCCACCAGCCCGGGATCAGGCCCCAGCGCGCTTTCCGCAGCACGCGGTTGCCGTCCTGGTCGCGCACGATGATATCGACCTCGGTCGTCGGGGCGATGTTGTAGCGGGCTCGCAGGTTCGGCCGCTCGGCCGGCACCGTCAGCGGCTGGCTGAAGGCGACGATTTCCTCCCACGAATACGCCTGGCTGAACCGACCGCACATTCCGCTACTCCTCGCCTATCCGTTTCCGTCGCTCGAGCTCGCGAGRCTCGGCCGGGAGCAGATCATCCCGCCCGCCGTCGATCACGGTCAAGCCTCCCATCGTCGCCGGGAAATCGGGCGGCCGTGTCTTCCCAACGTCCAGACAGTAGCCCCCGCACTTGAACCCGTATTTCTGCGGCTTGCGGATTTCCGCCCGCCAGGCGCACCGCCCCCTGAACATCTCGAGCAGCTCGCCCAGCGCCGTGCCGGCGCCGAATTTCTCCGCACAGGCCGCCAGTCCCCCGTCTGCCCACCGCTTGCAGTAATCGCAGCGAAAGCGAAGCAGGATCCACGGATAGTGCCGGAGATCCGTCTCCAGGGTTGGCGGAATGGTCGGCCTGATCGGCATCGGACAATGACATTTGACTCGCGCTCGAATGAGAACAAAAATAGAACATCCAAGCCCCCCAAGGAGTCAAGCTATGCTGCCGTCGCCTACCCCCGCAGGAACTGCCCTGTCTCGCAGCGAGGCCAAGCAGATCATCGCCTGCGGCGGCAATTTCGTATTGAGCCGGGTCGAAATGAACATCGGCCAGGTCCAGAAGCTGGTCGTCTTCGATCCGCCCTATCGCCTGGCMAATGGCGAGGACTACGCCTTCTTCGTGCCCCGCGAGGGCAGGCCGCAGCTTTGGCTGGTCGAGCAATCCGCCGGCGATCGTTGGCACTGGCTCCGCGAGGCGAGGCGCGTCGGGGTCAATGACAACGAGGCGACGCGTCACTGATGAAGGGGGGGCGCGATGATCATCACCGACACCCTGGAATGGTTGGTGGCCCGGCAGCGAATGGCCGAGATCGAGAACGCGCGCCCTGGCAGCCCCGAGGCCGATGAACGGGCGGAGCTCGACTATGCGGCCTTCTGCTGGGAGGAGGACCACATGCCGCCGCTCATGTTTGAACTCTGCCCCGTTCCCGCGTCGATCAACCAGCTGCAGATCCCGTTCTGAAAACCGGCATGATCCGCTCCGGCTCTCGCTCTTCCGAGCGGCGTGTTGGATGCCGACCTGCGATAAGGTTTGCGTCACGAGGGTTTTTTTGGCATCCCTCAAATGAAAGTTGGCTAACGAGGTATAAGAATGAAGGCGAATAGGGCTCTGGGCAGTCTTGCGGTCTCGACGCTGCTCACGCTCGCTGTGTTGGCGGTCGCGATTTGGGCTGAGAACCCCGACCCTCCCCAGAATGCCCCTCCGGTTACTTGGCAGGCATTTCTAATTTTCTTAGCACAGCCACTTTGCTATGCTGTTTTAATATCAACTATTACATTATTCGTAAC
>NZ_JBFTLD010000434.1:0-2927 GCF_056396265.1 Allobosea sp. 05T422_2
GTAGGCCCTCGTGCGAGGGGGCAGCGACAGGTTCATCCGTGTCGGCGAGTGTGCGCAGGCATGATGTCGCGACCATGGGCATCCTCCGACGGCAGCGTGCCAGAAGGATGCAATGTCCGCCATGGCCCTGTGGGCCAAATTCACCGTCACCGGAAGTCGCGCGTCTTGACCCTGATCGGATCGAGTTCGAGTCAAGCTGCTGCTGGGGGAAGGCCCACAGCACAGGATCGGCCCCCTAAACAGCCAGAGGTTTCAATACCGACGAAAGGATAATGGCATCGGCCATGGTGCTGCAGGTAGGAGAGTGGCGTCGCGGGGAGGGAACGCCGTGATGAGAGCCGGCAGCGTTCCATCAGATGAACGCGCCGGCTCAATTCTCAAGGCCCCCGGCGGATAACCGCAGCGCGCGCGTCGCTTCGCGAGAAGGCAATGACTCCGAGGAACATTGAGTAGTAACATCCGTTTCGGTGGGGGCTGCGCGCTAAACTTGGCCCAGGGCGTCAAGGTGCTGCCATGAAAGACGGAAACGGAAATCCTCTTTCGCCGGAACAAGAGGCTGCAATCCGGAACGGAGCGCTCTCCGTAAAGGAACACACTGAGCATGGCCTTGCTGAGGACCTAGTTGCCAGGACCGCTCGGAAGCATGGGGTGGGAATAGACGCGGTAGAGGTCGCGTTAGCAACGCTTCGCCGCGGTCATGGCAAGATGGCCCAATTCTCTCATCCTGAGTTTGGTGGGATGGCCCAATGGATCGCCGGCGGGATGAGCATGGTCGGAGACATGTTCAATGCCGCGACAAGGGGAAGCTTGATGGAGTGCTTCACGACCTAGCTGATGGGCTCCAGAGGGGCGAAATCGAGATGGATGTGGCAAAGCGCGCAAGCAAAAGCCATCCAGCGCGGAGCAACGAATTAGGCTGGCCCGCCGAGTTTGGTCTCCCAGCGACAGCGGGAAGCCAAAACGACATGCGTTATGCCTTCTTTCCGACCGCCCGTCGGCTGATCATCGACGATGGAACCAAACGGACGGTTTATGACACCGGTGAGCACATGATCTCCGGGGTCTCGCAACAGCAGAGTGCCGACCGAACGACGACGTTTCAAAGCCAGCTCGGCGCGGTAAATATTGGAGACCTCCCAATCCTGCGTTAGCTCGAGCGAATTCCCGTGCGGGATCGGGTGGCGAGAGATGGACTTCGACTAGCTGCTCAGCCTACGTCCCCGCCGATACCGCCAACGATGGCGGGCGTTCGTGTATCCACTCGTTGTAGTCACCAGCGACAGTTCTCGCGGACCGGCCGGATGGATTCCTGGATGCCGTCGAGTTTGAAGTATGCTTCGCCGGTCCGAAGACTGGTCTCACCCCGAACAAAGTAATCTTCGGCGTCAAGGAGAGCCTTTACGAGGGTAACCAAGCCGCATGTCGAATACTGCCTCAATGTGTGTCGCGGCGGGGAGGCTTGGATGGCGACGATCACCTACGCGGAATGGCTCAAACAGCTCGAGAGAATGGAGCGAGAGCAACGCGACCACTATGCCGCCAACCGCGAGAAGGAAGGCGAAGCGGTCGGCAGGCAGATCGAGCAATGGATCGTTGAGGGTCGCGCTGAGGGATTCTGTGCGCCGGATGGGCGCCCGCTTTCGCGGGTCGTGACACTCGCAACGGCGTCCGGATGAGAGCTTGTGTCGGACTGAGTTGAGCGCTGCCGCGCGCAACCAACGTGGCTAGCACCGCGCGACTGCTCGTGATGACGTCCTTCGGATGGAGCTGTTCCGTCGCGAAGGATGTGTCAGCCGCGGGAAGCTGCGTATGAGTTCATTCGTCGCGTGGGGGCATCACATGCTTGCGGGCAATCCCGTCAAGGCTGTCTGGCTGCGCGCTGCGATCGTGCTGGCGCTCGCTAGGCTCATCGTCATCCCGATCGCCGTCAAATAAGAGCGCGGGCCGGCAGGGAGCTGGGGGGCTTGATCCAGCCGGCCGGCTGCCCAGCGAGCCCGGACAGCCACCGAGCCTCGCGGCTCGGCCGCACGATCATCATCGGCCGAAAGGGAGGGATGGCAAGGTGTCCGAGTGCGACTTCCCTCAGTTCAATGCATGATGCCGGACCCACGTTCGAGGAAAGCCGGCGTCCCTTCGTTCTCCACAGTGAGTCAGAACTCACGGTGGGCGTCCTGGCCAGTAGCGAAGAGATCATCCCACGCTGGTCGAGTTCGACGCAACCCCTTGGTTCGACGAGGCCGATCCGGCCGCCATTGCGCTTCTCGCCAAACGGGGCTGGTCGGCGCCGTGGGTCGCTGACGCCCTCGAGCTCCGGACTGGATATGAAGCGATCAGCGAACTGATCCGCTACGCGCGGGATCGGCTGGAGATCGAGTCGAGGGAGGATCCATCCTGGCCGACATTCGAGTGCCGTGTCGATGGCGCCGAGGCGACCGCATGGCTCGATCGACATCGACCCGATATCGCAACTGAGCTCCGCCCGCGCCGCTTCGGGTGGTCGAGAAGAGGTCCATGGTTGATCGCGAGCGCGTCGTTGCCGGGCGCCAGTCTTCGTGTGCCATTGCCGCGCGAACGCGATCGGACACGACCGCGACGGGACCGCATCAATACCAATTCAGCTAGCAGCCTTGGCCGCGAACCTCGGCGATCAGATCACCGGCCGCCCGGAACGAGTAGCCTACCACGTCGCCGTCCGCGTGGATCCAATCCCGATTGGCCCGTGCAGACCAGAACTCCCGGGCAGTGTCGTCGTCGTTAAGATCTAATGCACGTCTGACAGCCCTCTCAAAAGCCGCATGTGGTTCTATCGCTCGATCAGACCTCGACGACACAGAGGGGATCGAACCACGGATTTTCTCGATCACCGTGAAGATTTGGATAGCCAGCCTGATTGCCAGGACGCGGGTGCGGTCCACTCGGTAGTCGTG
>NZ_JBFTLD010000435.1:0-2905 GCF_056396265.1 Allobosea sp. 05T422_2
ATCACCATGTCGGCCTCTATGCGTATCGCCGCCGTGCGCTCGATCGCTTCGTCAGCCTGCCGCAATCGCCGCTCGAACTCCGCGAGAAGCTCGAGCAACTGCGTGCACTGGAAGACGGCATGCGCATCGACGTGATGGTCATCGATCACGTCCCGCGCGGCGTCGACACGCCTCCTGACCTGGATCGCGCCCGCGCGCTCCTGAAATCMCGCCTCGGAGCCTGAATCATGTCTGTCGTCGTGTCCTACCAGGGCGAGCCCGGAGCCTTCTCCTCTCAGGCCGCCCTGCAGGTCTTTCCGGATTGCGAATTGCTGCCTTGCGCAACCTTCGAGGATGCCCTGTCCGCGGTCAGCGACGGAACGGCCCGCTATGGCATGATCCCGATCGACAATTCGATCGCCGGTCGCGTTGCCGATATCCACCATCTTCTGCCGCGTTCCGGCCTGCACATCATCGGCGAGCATTTCCTGCCGATCCGCTTTCACCTGATGGCGGTGCAGGGAGCGACGCTCGCCACCCTGAAGACCGTGCAGAGCCATATCCATGCGCTCGGCCAGTGCCGCAAGATCATCAAGAAGCTTGGCCTCAAGGCCGAGGTCGCTGCCGACACCGCCGGCTCGGCCCGGCAGGTCGCGGAAGCCGGCGACGTCACCCGCGCAGCGATCGCGCCGCATATCGCCGCCGAAGTCTACGGGCTGAACATCCTGATGGAGGACATCGAGGACGAGAAGCACAACACCACGCGCTTCGTCGTGCTTTCGAAATACCCGGAATTCGCCCGCCAGGGCACGAAGAAGACCGTGACGACGCTGATGTTCCGCGTGCGCAACATCCCGGCGGCGCTGTACAAGGCGCTGGGCGGTTTTGCCACCAACGGCATCAATATGACCAAGCTCGAGAGCTACATGGTCGACGGCCATTTCTCAGCGACGATGTTCTACTGCGATGTCGAAGGGCATCCTGATGACGCGGACCTGAAGCGGGCCCTGACGGAGCTCGAGTATTTCTCCAAGGAGATGAAGATTCTCGGCGTCTACCCGGCGCACGCGTTCCGCGCGAGCCTCGCCGAGCCGGGAGAATAGGCCGATCGCAGCCGACCGGAAACCGCGTCGGCTGCAGACGCCCTCACGTGCTAGGGCGTGACGCCGTCCTCGGCCCACGCCTTCAGGATCGTGTTCGCGATCGCCATATGGGGCGGGCAGGACAGCCCGTCCGGATGCCTCCCCTCCAGCATCTGCAGCGCCTCCTCCCGCGAGAACCAGCGCCCTGCTTCGAGTTCGTTCCCGTCCAGCGTGATGTCGTCGTTCAGCGCTTCGCTGATGCAGCCGATCATCAGGGAAGACGGGAAGGGCCAGGGCTGCGAGGCGACATAGCGCACGGCGCCGGTGCGCAGCCCTGCTTCCTCGAGGGTTTCGCGGCGTACCGCATCCTCAAAGGTCTCGCCGGGCTCGAGAAAGCCGGCAATGCAGGAATACATGCCCGGCGCGAACCGGGCCTGACGGGCCAGGAAGCACTGATCGCCGCGCACCGCGAGCATGATCACGACCGGATCGGTGCGCGGGAAGTGCAGCGTGCCGCATTGCGAGCATTCGCGCCGCCAGCCGCCGCTCACCGTCGGCGAGAGCCCGCCGCAGCGGGCGCAGAAGCGATGCCGCGCATGCCAGTCGAGCAGGGCCTTGGCCTCGCCCAGCGGCCCGACCTCTTCGGCTGGGACGAGCCGCTTCAGGGCGATCGAGCGCRGGTCGCTGACCAGGAGGTCGTCACGCTCGCGCAGCGTCTCGGCGAGCTCCCGGTCGACCAGTCGGCCAAAGCAGGCGGTCCCTTGCGGGTCGAGTCCGAGGAAGACTTCCTCATGCGCCTTGCCGATAGCGTCGGCCTCGCTCTCGGCGAACCAGATCGTCAACGTCTCGGCGTCGATCCGCTTCAGGATCGGCGTCTCGCCGGAGACGATCGCGTGGCGCGTACCGGGCGAAGCCCGAAAGCCCTCGACCGCGTCGGGACGGTCACGCAGGTCGCCGCGGCGGTCGAGCGGGTTCGTGGCAAAGCCGGTCAGGGCCGAGCGTTCGCGTCGAAAGGAGACATCGTTCATGCGCACACCCGTCTKGCAGGCGGCTTAAGAACAGCCGCCGTATAGGCGGATGTGCTAGCGGCAAAGTGCCGCCTGCGCCAGAGGTGGAAGGCGCGAGGCGGGTCTGCTCCCGGCGGGTTGGTCGTGCCTTAAAGCATCGGCCCGAAAAGTGGATTGCGGTTTTCGGGAAAGCCGATGCAAGATCGGCGATCTAGCGCTCGCCGCGTCCGCGCAGCAGATGKATGATCGCAGAGAAATCGGAGCCGCCTTCACCCCAGGCATTGTGCAGGCCGAAAAGCTGGGCTGCGGCTGCGCCGAGAGGCGTCGCAGCACCGGCTGCCTGGGCGGCCTCCTGCGCGAGCTTCAGGTCCTTCAGCATCAGCGCGGAAGCGAAGCCCGGCTTGTAGTCGTTATTGGCCGGCGATGTCGGCACCGGGCCGGGAACGGGGCAGTAGGTGGTCAGCGACCAGCACTGGCCGGATGAGGTCGATGCGACGTCGAACAGGGCCTGATGCGACAAGCCGAGCTTCTCGGCCAGAACGAAGGCCTCGGAGACGCCGATCATCGAGATGCCCAGGATCATGTTGTTGCAGATCTTCGCCGCCTGGCCGTTGCCGGAGGGTCCGCAATGGACGACGCGCCGGCCCATGGCGGAGAGGATCGGGTCTCCCTTCTCGAAAGCCTCCTTCGAACCGCCGACCATGAAGGTCAGCGTCGCGCCCCTTGCGCCGCCGACACCGCCGGAAACCGGCGCATCGAGCGAGAGGCAGCCGCGTTCGGTGGCCAGCGCATGCGCCTTGCGGGCACTTTCGACATCGATCGTCGAGGAATCGATGA
>NZ_JBFTLD010000436.1:0-2903 GCF_056396265.1 Allobosea sp. 05T422_2
GTTCCTGACCGATTGGGAGCTGATCATGGCCGGTGCCACCATCGCGACGCTGCCGACGCTCGTCGTCTTCGTCATCTTCCAGCGCTACATCATCCGCGGCGTCGTGCTCGCGGGCCTGAAAGGCTGATTCTCGCATGAACGCGCTTACGCCCGACGCCCCTTCCGGCAGCGACGACCGTTTTCCGGCGCCGGTCTATGCCCGCACCGTGCTGGCGCCGGGCTTTGCCCATAGCCAGATGCATCATCTCGCCCATCTCCTGCGCCTGCACCGCGCCCATGGCGTCATGCTGGCCGAGCAGAGCCTGCTGACCCGCCCCGAGGCGGCGGCGATCTTTGGCGCTCTCGACATCGTGGAACGTGAACTCACCGGAGCCGAACCCGCCGCTTATACCGGCGAGCATGAGGACCTGTTCTTCTTCATCGAGACCAAGCTCGCGGCGCTGATAGGCAAGGACATCGCCGGGCGCCTGCATACCGGGCGCTCGCGCAACGATATCGACCACACCCTGTTCAAGCTCGCGCTGCGCGAGCGGCTCGACACGCTCGGCCTGCAGCTGCTCGACCTGATCACAACGCTGATCCGGCGCTCGCGCGAGGAGGCCGGCACGCTGATCCTCGCCTATACACACGGCCAGCCGGCCCAGCCTTCGACCTATGGCCACTATCTCGGCGCAGTGATCGAGGTGTTGCTGCGCGACGTGACCCGGCTGATGCAGGCGCGCGAGGTCGTCGACCTCAGCACGATGGGCGCAGCTGCCATCACCACGACAGGCTTCCCGCTCGACCGCGCCCGCGTCGCAGACCTGCTCGGCTTCCCCGATTTCCTGCGGAACTCCTATGGCTGCATCGCCTCGAGCGACTATACCGCCGGCGTCTATTCGGCCCTGCGGGTGCTGGCGCTGAATCTCGGCCGTTTCGCGCAGGACCTCGCCTTCTGGACCTCGTTCGAGGTCGGGCAACTGCGCTTCTCCGACGGCTTCGTGCAGATCTCCTCGATCATGCCGCAGAAGCGCAATCCGGTTCCCGTCGAGCATCTGCGCCTGATGGCTTCGCTCACCGGGGGCAAATGCGACGCGGTGCTGCTCGCCTTGCACAATACGCCCTTCACCGACATGAACGACAATGAGCACGAGGTCCATGGTCAGGGCTACGAAGCCTTCGTCATGGCCGAACGCGCGCTCAGCCTTCTCGGCGGGGTCTTCGCATCCGCCAAGGTCGACGAGACGCGGGCGCGGGCGAATATCGAGGCGTCCTACKCCACGATCACCGAGCTCGCCGACACGCTGGTGCGCCGCGAAAAACTGCCCTTCGCCATCACGCATCATGTCGCCGCCGCGATGGCAAAGCACCTGCAGGCGACCCGGCAGACCCTTGGCACGGTGCCCTATGCCGAGTTCGTCGCCTTGTTCCGCAAGGTCACCGACCGCGACCCGGTGTTGACCGAGGCCGAATTCCGCGAGGCCGTGACGCCCGAGTATTTCGTCTCGGTGCGGACCCTCCCAGGCGGACCGGCCCCTGCCGCGATCGCCGAAAGCCTCTCCCTCTACGAGGCACAGGCTGCAGAGGCGCGGGAGCTGATTGCCCGTCACGCTGCGCGGGACGCCGCAGCGGGCAAGACGCTGTCCGGCGCCATTGCCTCATTCTCCGCGCCGAAGGGACTTTGAGCCGATGGCCAGCGTTTCGCTCAGCAAGGTCGTCAAGCGCTATGGCGATGTCGGCATTGTCCACGGCATCGACCTCGAGATCGCCGATGGCGAGTTCATCGTCGTGGTCGGTCCTTCAGGCTGCGGCAAGTCGACAACACTCAGGATGATCGCCGGGCTCGAGAGCCTCAGCGACGGCACGATCTCGATCGGCGGCCGCGTCGTGAACACGCTGGAGCCCAAGGACCGGAACATCGCGATGGTGTTCCAGAACTATGCGCTCTACCCGCATATGACGGTGCACCGGAACATCGCCTTCGGCCTCTACGCTGCAAAACTGCCGAAGGCCGAGATCGACCGCAAGGTACGCGAAGCGGCCGCGCTGCTTGGGCTGACCGACCTGCTCGAACGCCGGCCTAATGCGCTCTCCGGCGGCCAACGCCAGCGCGTCGCCATGGGCCGCGCCATCGTGCGCGATCCCACCGTCTTCCTGTTCGACGAACCGCTCTCCAATCTCGACGCCCAGCTGCGCGGCCAGATGCGCACCGAGATCAAGCGGCTGCACCAGTCGATCGGCACCACGATCGTCTATGTGACGCATGACCAGATCGAGGCGATGACTCTCGCTGACAGAATCGTGATCATGCGCGACGGACGGATCGAGCAGGTCGGCACGCCGCTCGACGTGTTTCACACCCCTGCGAGCGCCTTTGTTGCCGGTTTCATCGGCACGCCGACGATGAACCTGCTGGAGGTCTCCGTGGTCCAGCAGAACGGGATGCCCGCGCTGGCGTTGGAGCCCGGTGGCGCGGCGCTCACTCTCGCCCCTGACGCGGGCGCGCGCCTCGGCGACCGCAGCACGGTTTTGATGGGCCTGCGGCCCGACAATCTCACGGTCGAGCCGCTCGATGCACCCGACCTCACCTCCGCGGGGCGGCAGAAGCTCAATGCCACGGTGGTCGTAGCCGAACCCCTCGGCGTCACGACGCAGGTCATCGTCAAGCTCGCCGGCCGCGAAGTGGTCGGCATGGCTGATGGCCGCTTCGTACCTGCCGCCGGAGCGGCAGTGAAACTCGCATGCGATCTCGACCGGCTACACCTGTTCGATGCGGAGACGCGGCTGCGCCTTTCCTAGGTGTTTGATCCCGGGCTTTGATGGTGCAGTCTTTTCGCGTGAGTGGAAGGAGGCGCTATGGGCCAGGTTCACCATGGGAGCGCCACGACGACAGAGGCGGTTCGTCGAGCGATACAGCATAGTCA
>NZ_JBFTLD010000437.1:0-2834 GCF_056396265.1 Allobosea sp. 05T422_2
GCGTCGGGGTTCTCGTGACCTCGATAGATCGGGCAGTTGTATTCGGGTCGTCGATTATTGGTCGAAGCGAAACAGTTGCGCCAAGGGTAGGAGAATAGACTTGCGCCAGACGCTACKCCGGGCCATAAACAGCCTGCTTTGATTGACTCGAGCAGATGAAATGTGACCTTACGTCAATCATGGTGATCGGGGGCGACAGGGGGCGGCAAAGACTGTTCATAGATCCCGAGGAGCTTTCCCATGAGCGAAGTCTTCAATCCGGACATGATCTCTCGCCGACATGCCCTTTCCTTCTTGTGGTCGGCAGCCGCTCTCGGTGTTGCTGCGGCTGCTACGATCCTGACAGTCTCGAATTCTCAGGCCCAGACCTCCGGCATGGAGCGGCGTGGGGACAGGCGTACGGGGCGCGGGGAGCGGCGTGACACGCGGCGCACCGGACGCACCGACCGGCGTGAGGAGCGGCGCCACTGACTGGGTGCTGCACCCAACTCAGAAACTTCGGTTTACGCCTGGCCCACGGCCAGGCGTTTTGTCCATCCCTGTTGGGGAAGTCACTCCAGTTCAGGCCATCGATGTTCTTGCTGAGTGCTCATGCGCGATAAATCACGCATGCGGTGCAGTCATCGAAGAATAGTGAGCCAGGCCAACGCCATCCCTCCCCAGAGCAAGAATGATATCGCGGCTCCCCAAATAATCCCTCGGCCAAAACTATCGTCATCGTCTCCATCGGGCCGAAACCATTTGTAATTCCGCTGGTTTGCTGGGGGCGATGCTGGAAGTTCGTGGGAAAATCCGCTCTTCCTTGAGATCGCCATGCCAATAACTCCTCAGTTGGCCGATAGCGCAGCGGATTGCATAATATTCAGTATTCACAATGCATGTAGTCAAGCCAAGAACAGGTATCGAAATGATGTAAGCACACGCATATTGGCTCGTCGACGGGGATTTGCACCGTCCCGTTCGGATCGACGGAGATTGGTTAACTAGTGACAGCACGACGATGCTGCTACGACAAGCCGAGACCGGACGCGTCGCCCTGTATGACGATACGTCATTTGATTTCAGATTCGGTCATCGCGTGCTTTTGCCCGATTGTACTTGCGCTATTCGTGAGAATGCCCGATTTTGTCGCTGCTCCCGGCAGGATCGGCATTCACCAGGTCCTCAACCATGGCAACGATCTGCTGGCGCTTCGCCGTGCTTTCGGCCTTCAAGAAGGCATTGACGAGACGAATTCCTTCGCTGGTCGAGAGCAATTCAGCGATATCGTTGGCACTAACTTCCCTTAAGCGTTCTTGAGGCGCGTTGCTTTCAGTCGCCGCCGCTTCAAAAAAGTAACCCGCCGGSACCTCAAGGATGTGCGCGATGAGCTGAAGACGGCTCGCGCTGAGCCGATTTGATCCGCTTTCGTATTTCTGGATCTGCTGAAACGTGATGCCCAACTGCTCCGCTAGTTGGGACTGGCTGAGGCCGATGAGCTGCCTTCGCGCTCGCAAGCGCGAACCTACGTCTCGATCGATCGAATTCGGTCTTCTCGCAAGCGTCATGACCCGAATCCAGTCGCCCCAAGCATCCTGTTGTTGTCTGAGCAGGTCGATCTGTCAGCCGACCAACGTCGCGCAAATAACTCCGATCGCGAAAGGGGGGCGATTAAGCCCCCGTACCGAATACACTGGCATCCGTTCGAAGCGATGGTCACACGTCCTCTCAGACATCGGCCCAATTGGAAGTGCCCGTCAACACGGCGGGTGACGACTGTTGCGGGCCCAGTCAGATACCGCACTAATTCGTGAGAGTGGAGTGAGGGGCGGAGCCGCCAATCATGTTCCCGTGAACGCTCCGCTTTCCCCAGGGGACTTGGCTCGTGACATTATAATTCGTGCGGAATTAGAACGAAATTCGAACAGTTATCTRAGACGGAATGTCAAAGGCGGGACGGAACGTCAAGCCAGAGCGTCATTGTCGCGGCGTGCCACCGTAGTTCGCTCGACGTTCGGCAAGTCTTTTTGCACGAATATTGCGCGATGCAATCATAGGAGTTCCGAAATCTGAGCGAATACCCCCAAATTGGGGTTGCAGCGATCGCCCCATCTGAGCACGATGCGCGTGCCTGGGTTGATGGGCGGGAGAATTAACCCCATGAATCGACAAGCGACATCGAGTTTTGTTCCTGATGCCTCGCGCTCCCAACCGATGCCCGCGCCATGCGAAGCCGATATCCGCGCGCAACTGCATTGCATTTTGGCAACCGACGGCGAGGCTACGCACGCGCATTATCGGCGGATCGCAGCGTGGAGCATCCGGGCCTGCTGTTCGCCGGGCTGGTCCAGCCGATCGGGCCGACGATTCCGCTGGTCGAGATGCAGTCGCGCTGGATTGCGGCCATCCTTGCTGGTGTCGTCACGTTGCCGTCGCCGCACCACCAGCGCGCCGAGATCGCCGCGCATCGCGAAGAACAGCGGCGAACCTATCTCGAAGCCGCCCGCTATGCGCTGGAGGTCGACTTCAAGTCCTATGCAAAGACGTTGCGTGGCGACCTCGCGGCTGCGACGGTGGCGCTTCCGCAAACGGGCCGCGAGCGCCCGACCGGAGGGGGGCATGACAAATCAGCGCTGGAAGCGCCGGCCGTATGGCTCGAACTGGGGCGATTTCGGGCCGGACGATCAGCTCGGCCGGCTGAACCTGATCACGCGCGAGAAGCGCCTGCAAGGTTTGGCCGAGGCGACGGAAGGAATATCGTTTTGCCTGAGTCTGCCGCTCGACCGGCCGGGCGGCAACATCCTGAGCCCGCGCCGCTACCCGCCGGCGTTGCGTCCGACGATCCGGGACAACCG
>NZ_JBFTLD010000438.1:0-2818 GCF_056396265.1 Allobosea sp. 05T422_2
GCGCTACAACACGATCGCCCGGGAATCCTTCGGGATGACCGAGGTCGGATCGGCGCTTTTCCTGCCGCGAGAGGCCTATCACATGGTCGGCTCCGGCTCCTGCGGGATGGTCGCGCCCTTCCGCGAGGTACAGATTACCGACCCCGAGGGCAATGTCCTGCCCGCTGGCGAGGTTGGCGAGCTTTGCATCCGCGGGCCGGGCATCATGCTGGGCTATTATCGCAAGCCGGAAGCGAACGAAGCCTCTTTCAGGGGGGATTGGTTCCGCACCGGGGACCTGTTCTGGCGCGACGCCGAAGGTTTCCACTACATCGTCGGGCGCTTGAAGGACATGATCCGCAGAAGCGGCGAGAATATCGCCGCCCGCGAAGTCGAAGCTGCGCTGACCGAAATGCCGCAGGTTCTCGAAGCCGCCGTCGTCGGCGTGAAGGATGCAGCGCGCGGCGAAGAAGTGAAGGCCTATATCGTCTTGCAGCCCGGCGTTTCGGAAGCCGAGGCCTCGCCCGAAATGATCTTCGAGCACTGCAAGAGCCGGCTCGCCCCGTTCAAGACACCTCGTTACGTCGAGTATCGCGACGCGCTTCCGAAGACGCCGTCCGAGAAGATCGCCAAGCAAAAGCTCATTGCCGAAAAAACCGACCTTCGCGTCGGCAGCTTCGACCGCGTCACCAATCAGTGGTTCTGATTATATCTAAGGGATAGATCTCATGCCTTTCGAATACGAGCGTGTCGGCAAGATCGGATACTTCACCATCCGCAACGGATCGGTGAACCCGATGACGCCGGCGATGCACAAGCAATTCTATCATATGATGCTCGAATTCCTCGCCGACGACGAGGTGCGGGTCGGCATTCTGCAGGGCGCCGGAKACCGGGCCTTCTCGGCCGGCGACGACATCAAGAACGACTACGCCAAGTTCGCGACGCCCAAGGACGAACTCGCCTATTACCTTGCCCCGAAGCACCGGGTCGCGGAGGGCGAGCCGGACACGTTCACCTGGTCGCGCGAAGTGCTCTCGCTGAACCGATTCAAGCCGATCGTCGGCGCGGTGCGCGGCTATTGCTACGGCCAGGGCATGATCTATCTCAGCCATCTCACAGATATCCGCGTGGCGTCGGAGGATGCCAAGTTCGGCTTCCCCGAGATCGCCTACGGCATGGGTGGGGCGGGCGGCTCGACCCGGTTGTCTCGGTATGTGCCGCATACGATCGCGATGGAAATGYTGCTGACGGGCGACCCGCTCTCGGCGCAGGACGCGCTGCGGGCGAACCTCGTCAATGCGGTGGTCCCTTCGGACCAGGTTCTGGCGAAGGCCGAGGAATATGCCGCGCGCATCGCACGCCACCCTCAACTCGCGTTGCGGATCGAGATGGAGGCCTCGATGCGCTGCATGGACATGTCTCGCCAGGACGCGCTCGACTACGTGAAGAACCTCTACCGCATGCAGCGCTTGGCCTATAACGGCGAAGAGAAGGTCGATGCCTTTCTCTACAAGGGCAAGAACTGAGCAAGGCGCGCCACAGCGAGCCGCTCGGAGCGGGGCCGCCCCGCCGGGCGGCTCTGCTCCCTGCCCTGGAGCGTCGGCTAGATCTCGGATCGGTTGTCAYATCCGGTCAGAGATCCAGCACTTCCGTGTCTGGATCGAATTTCCTTAAAACCACAATCGACTTTTCGAGCCGACGCCTTAGACCTTCATGCCGGGGAGATTGAGGGAGGCGGTGTTGCCGCCATCGACGGCGAGAGCCTGGCCCGTGACATAGCTCGCGTCCTCGCTGGCCAGGAAGGCGATCACGCGGGCGACCTCCTCGGGATGGCCATAGCGGCGCAATTCGCAGCGTGCGCCCAGCCGGTCCTCCTTCCCGAGTTCGCGCGCCTTCTCGAAGATCGGCCTCGTCATTCCCGTCTCGATCAGTCCGGGACATACGGCGTTCACCCTGACGCCATAGGCGCCGAAATCGCAGGCGGCCGTCTGGGTCATGTTGATGACGGCAGCCTTCGAAGCGCTATAGGCATTCCCGCCCGCACCAGCCCTGATCCCGGCCACGGAGGCGGTGTTGACGATCGCGCCGCGACGGGCCGCGACCATGGCCGCGCCGGCATGCTTCATGAACAGCATCGCGCCAAAGACATTGACCTGCATCACCCGGTCCCATTCCGCGAGATCCTGCTCGAGCGCGCTCCCCTTGGAACTCGCCATGCCGGCATTGTTGCAGAGAACGTCGATACGCCCATGCCGCTCCAGTGCGCGGGACACACATGCGGAAACCGCGTCCTGGTCAGCGATATCCAGCACCGCGACGGAATGGTCCCGGGCCCGCGGCAGGTCGGCCACGACGTTTGCGAGCTCCGCCTCGTTCCGATCGACTAGGACGAGGAGCGCGCCCTCAGCGGCGAAACGCTGTGCGGTGGCCCGGCCGATACCGCTGGCCGCTCCGGTCACAATGCAGAGCTGGTCCTTGAAACGCATGGTCATCCCTCGCCTCGTCTCAGTATCGGTTGTTCGTGCCGGACAGGGCCACCTGCCGACCCAGTTCGGCCAGCATCCCGGCGCGCTGTGCAACCTCGGCCGCGTTCGCATCGCTGGCATTGCCCAGCACGGAGCGGGCCATCACGCCGTGCAGGATCGCCGACAGACGGAAGAAGGAGAGCGCCAGGAAGACGTGCCAGTCCGGCAGCGAGGCACGGCCGCTCGCCCGACAGTAATGCGCGATCACCTGGTCTTCGCGGGGGATGCCGAGCTCTTTGAAATCGAGCCCCGATAGCCCCCGTCCGCCCGCGACGGTCGGGCTGATATGATAGGGCATGCAGTAATAGGCG
>NZ_JBFTLD010000439.1:0-2807 GCF_056396265.1 Allobosea sp. 05T422_2
GCGCGTCATCGTCTTCGGTCAGGACAATCTGTCGAACATCTACGCCGTCGACGGTTCCGGGCGCATCTCGATGCCGCTGATCGGCCCCGTCGAGGCCCAGGGACGCACGACCCGGCAACTCGAGCAGGCGATCGAAGGCAAGCTACGCGGCGGTTTTTTGCGCGAACCCAAGGTTTCGGTCGAGGTCGATACCTACCGCCCGTTCTTCGTCCTGGGCGAAGTCACCAACTCCGGCCAGTTCCCCTTCGTGAATGGCATGACGGTGCAGACCGCGGTCGCCATTGCAGGCGGCTTCACCCCGCGCGGCCAGCGCAACTATGCCGAGGTCACGCGCCAGATCGACGGCCAGCTCGTCACCGGGACGGTGCCGATCACCTACCAGGTGCAGCCGGGCGACACGATCGTCATCAAGGAACGCTGGTTCTGAGCGCAAACGAGGTGACGGCCATGGCGGACGCCCCCGGCATGAAGCCGCTGCGCATCCTGCACGTCTTTCGGGCGCCGCTCGGCGGATTGTTTCGCCATGTCCTCGATCTGGCTCGCGGGCAAGTGGAGCGCGGGCATCAGGTCGGCATCTTCTGCGATTCGAATACCGGCGGTGTGCGTGCCGACCAGGTTTTCGCCGAGTTTGGCCCGGACCTCGCGCTTGGCGTCACGCGCGTGCCGATGTCGCGCTACCCGAGCCTCATGGACTGCAGGGCGCAACTGGCGGCCAACGCGACGCGGGCGCGCCTTTCCCCTGATGTCGTGCACGCCCATGGCTCGAAGGGCGGCGTCTATGCGCGCCTGCCTGCGCTGGTTTCACCGCAGCGGCGCTATATCACGGCCTATACGCCGCATGGCGGCAGCTTCAACTACAAGCCCGGCGGCGCCGAGCATCGCATCTATATGTCGGTCGAACGGCTGCTGGAGCGTGCGACGGACATGTTCTGCTTCGAGAGCGCCTTCATCGCAGGGCGGTTCGAAGCCTATATCGGCCACAAGCCGCGCAGCGATTACCGGATCGTCCTGAATGGTATTTCGGAAGCCGAGTTCGAGCCGATCGACCATGCCAAGGCAAGGTTCGACCTCGTCTATCTCGGGGAGCTGCGCTCCGCGAAGGGGGTCGATACGCTGATCGATGCGCTCGCCTTGCTGAAGCGCCGCGACAGCCTCGAGCCGCGCATCCTGATCGTGGGGGCGGGCCCCGACGAGGCCGTGCTGCGGCAGATGACGTTCGACCGCGGCATCGGCAGTCAATGCGTGTTCGAGCCGCCCGGCCCGATTCGCGCCGCGCTGGCCCAGGCCCATGTCATGGTGATCCCGTCGCGGGCGGAATCGCTGCCCTATGTCATCCTTGAAGCGGCGGCAGCAGCCCAGCCGCTGATTTCGACGAATGTCGGCGGCATCAAGGAAATCTATGGCCCGGATCACGCGCATCGCCTGATACCGGCCGATGACCCGGCAATCTTGGCTGGGAGCATTCGTGCGACCCTGGCCATGCCCGAACCCGAACGACGCGCACAGGCGATCGATCTGGCACAACATGTCCGCCAGAACTTCTGCCTCAACGCGATGATCGACGGCGTACTGGCAGCATACCGCGTCGCGCTGGTGCGACGCGGTATCGACGCGTGATGAAACACTGTCGCGTTAGATCGCCGGACAGGAAATCGTATCCAGTCCGGTGACCTAACCCTTTGTGTTTGCATCGGCTTTGTCCCGAAAACCGCATTCCACTTTTCGGGCCGATGTTTTAGAGGAACTTCAGGCCGACGACGCCTGCGATGACCAGCGCGATGCCGACCCAGCCGGACAGATAGATCCGCTGCCCGAAGGCAAGGGCTCCAACGATGGCCGTGATCACCAGCCCCGCTCCGCCCCAGACCGCGTAGGCGACCGAAAGGTCCATGCCGCGTATGGCCTGTGCCAGGGCCGCGAAGGCGCCGACGACGAGGACCATCCCGACGGCACCGAGCAATCGCCGCGTCATGCCGTCGGAGAGCTTGAGCAGATAGGTACCGAGGACTTCGAGTATGACCGCAAGCCCAAGCCAGGCAAAGGCAAGCGACTGCGGCTGAAGAAGCATGGTCACGCCAGCCTCCCCTGCTTACCCTCCTCGACACCGTGCCCGACACCGCGCTCGAGCAGCACGATACCGGCGATGATGGCCGCAAGCGCCAGCAGGCGCTCAGGCGTCAGATGCTCGCCGAAGAGAAGATGGCCCGCGGCGGCGATGCCGACGATGCCGAGCCCCTCCCAGACGGCATAGGCAACCGCCATGGGGATGACACGCAGCGCCACGCTGAGCAGCGCGAAGGACAATCCGATCAGAACGAGCGGTAGAGCCGTGATGAGCCACGGCTCAGCGACGACCGACTTCAACGCGGCCGTCGCGACAATCTCGACAGCAATCGCTGCGAGCAGAACCAACCAATGAAAAGACATGATGCACACGGGCGAAGCCGGCGCTTACCGTCGGGAAGCGACGTTAGGCAGCTAAGCAAAGTTAGAGTTTTTACGAACGAGTTTCGAAGACCAAGCCCTGGCAGATTGAACTGCTGGGGCTGCACAGCGACTTGCCCAATTGCCTGAATTGGCAACCGCGGGCATCGCTCAGAAATGTTCTTCTCAGACACTCATCGCGAATGGATATGCCCGTTTTAATGCTTTTTGTCAACCAACATCAACTTTATGAGCCAGAAACGACTGCTTTTCGATGCAAAATCGGAAAAAATGGGAGTGAGCTAATTCCTTGGCCGGACGAGAGAAAATCAACTTTCTTTGCATCGGGTTTGAGACGCCGCTTGCAGGGGGATAAAATGGAC
>NZ_JBFTLD010000440.1:0-2806 GCF_056396265.1 Allobosea sp. 05T422_2
ACGCTTGGCTGCGGCAAGTGCAGCGTCAAGACGATCCGCGTCAGCAATGTCGTGATGTGGACCAGCGATAGCGGCGTGACGCCGCCCTTCGTTGGTGCGCAAATCGAATACATTCCACCCGGCGGCGCCTCCTCTCTGGTGCCCGGCCAGGTCGCGTCCGTCCAGGCGATCACTGGCAACGAGCTGAAGCGTCCGACCGAGTTTCCTGCCCATACCGGCCCCTTCGATTTCGGCTCGGGCGCCCCGCTGCAGAGCCGCATCCAGCTCGATTTCTCGCTGCCGAGCGGCTGCATGGCGGTTCCTGATGGCGGCAAGTTCAAGGGCGAGCAGTACGACGCGAACTGGGGTGTCCACTTCGAATATGCGCCCTGCGACGAGGATGGCGAGCCGATCGGCGGCTGGCAGACGCTGCATGTGGAGACCGGGCGTATCCTGACCACGCGGGCGATGCGCTTTACCCGCTTCGCCGAGATTCCGGCCGGCCGCTACACCTTCCGGGCCCAGAACATCGGTGACCCGCCATCGGTCCCGCATCCCTCAGGCTTCAGCGCGATCATTACGAACCCGATCGTCTGGGAGGGCTTGCGCGCCCATATCCCGCAGGCGGCAGTTCGCCCGGGCATCTCCGAGCTCGCGCTCAAGATCCGCTCGGGCAAGGATCTCGGCGTCACCAGCTATGGTGAAGTCGAGGTCGAAGTGCAGCGCATTCTGCCGGTCTGGTTTGGGCCAGACGCCGGCTGGATCGAACAAGAGACCAGCAAATCGGTTTGGGCCGCGGCCGACATCCTGCGCGATCAGCTGCATGGCGCCGCGATGCAGGATGGTGCGGTCGATCTGGAGCGCTTGCGCCATTACGCGACGACCCTCACCCAATACGACGAGTTCAATGGCGTCATTCGCGGGCCGGTCTCGGTCTATGAGGCGCTCACCACGGTGCTCGGCCCGATGCGGGCCTCGCCGCTGCGGCTCGCCAGGTCCTGGACGATCGTCCGTGATGAGCCGCGCGCCGTGCGCAAGCACGTCATCACGCGGCGCCAGATCCTGAAGGATTCGAGCGGGCAGAGTTTCAATCTCGACCTGTCCGACGGCTCGGCCGACATCATCGTCGAATGGTTCACCGGCGGCGACCCGCGCAAGCGCCGGGAGCACCGCGTCACCTTCGGGCCGCAGACCATGACGCCACGCCGGATGCAGGCGCTGGGGGCGACGAGCGCCGCGCATGCGATCCATATCGCGACCTGGGCGGCGGCGACCGCGCATTTCCGGCGCGAGCGGCGCAGCTTCTCGATGGAGCTCGCCGGGCGCCTGTTGCTGCCGAACGACAAGGCGCTGATCGACACCTGGTATTTCGATGGCATCGAGACGGTCGGCGTCGTCGATTTCGATATCGACGATCTGACCCTGATGGTCGACCGCGACGATCTCGATGTCGCGACCGGCTATTACGCCTATCTGCGCGCCCGCGACGGCAAGGACTGGGGGCCCGTCGGGTTTACGCAGGAAGGTAACCGCCTGGTGCTCAATGCCGCCGACGTCGCGCAGGCGCAGTCGATGACAGGCCTCAGCCTCGAGCAGGCGCTGAACACGGCGACGCAGGCTTTCACCAGCGTCGTCATCGGCACGCTCGGCGATATTCAGGATGCCTGGCTGATCCGCTCGATCCAGCCGAGCGGCGAGAACCTCAATGTCGAGGCAGTGTTCGATGCGCCGCAGGTCTGGAGCGCGCTGGCCGAGCCGATCGTCGTTCCGCCGCCACCGCCTTCGACCGGGCTGGAGAACGAAGCGACCATCGCCGTGCCCTATGTCGCCGCCCTGCCGGTGCAGCGCAATGCCGCCATGTTCATGGACTGGACAACCGGCCGGGCGCGCTCAGCCGCGACCTATGTCGTCGAGATCAGCTATGACAATTGGGTGACCTCGGAAGAGGCCTATCGCGGTCCCTCCTCGAACGGCTCGCACCCACTGCGCCAGACGACGGGCGTGATCTATGTCCGCGCCTTCGCACTCGCGGCATCGGGCCTGCGCAGCCAATACGTCTTCACGCAGTTCTCTGTCGTGCCGGCGATCATCGATCTCGGCAATGCCGGCGCCGGCACGCTGCCTTACAAGGCGTTTCTCGCCGGCATGGAGCCGGTCGCGATCGTCGACCATCTGCCGGATCTGTTTGGCTATCAGGGCCCCAAGGTCGTCACTCTGTTCGAGCCCGGCCAGAAGCCGAAGATGTACCAGCTGCGCGAGGGCGGCACGGACTGGGAGCTGCTGGCGGCAGAGGACTATGTCGCAAACTCGATCACCGCGGCGGCGCTGCAGGTCGGCGCGGTCAAGGCAACGGCGATCGACGTCGCCTATCTCTCGGCGATCAGCGCTCAGATGGGCTCGATTCTCGGCGGCTCGCTCAACATCAACAACCGCTTCTTCATCGCGGCCGATGGCACACTGACCATGATTTCGGGCGCTTCAGGACGCCGAACAGTCATCACGAGCAGCCTCTTTCAGGTTTTCGACGACAACGGCCAGCTGCGCGTCCGCATGGGGATTTGGTGATGCCTCAGGGACTTCAAACATTCGACCAATACGGCAACGTCCTGCTCGATCTCACCGACCGCGTCACCCGATACATCGGCACTTACTTTCTAGCCGCGGGTTCGGGCGAAGGATCAATTTATAGCGAGGGTCTTTTGACCGGAACGCCGTTCCCGGTTTTCACCAGAATGAATATCAGCGGGCAGAACGCGATATCGACCCTCATGCAAGCGCCAACTTATTGGTACGGCGGCGGCAATCTTTACTGGAGCAACCCTGTCGG
>NZ_JBFTLD010000441.1:0-2795 GCF_056396265.1 Allobosea sp. 05T422_2
GCCATGACCATGCCCCCGCCATGACCATGCCCCCATAGATTTATTACCCCGAAGCAATATTGTCTATTACTGATGTGCAATTTCATTTTAATATCATAATATAGCGAATTTTACTTATAAATTCATCTCGCAAGATTACCATATATACCAAAATTCCAAGGAATACCTCCTCAAGCGTGAAAATGCTTTTGGTCAGAGTGTGGCTGAAGTTCTGATTGCCGGCGAACGCCGCTAGAATACAAACTGCGGCTTGATCAGAATGACTTCAGTACGCACGCGACACAGGCACCTGGCTATGAATTGCAGGCTAGCGAACGCGAAATGACGCATCGATGACGCCCAGTTAACAGAACTGTCATTTTCGCGAGGACCGAAGAGGAGGCTTTATTCTGCCCCAGAACTGCGCTTTCAAGCCGCGCAGTGCGGCCCTGAGGCAAGCGCATGGTTTTCGCAGGCGAACGACGAGACTAACCACTCCCAAAGTTCGTAAAGCGCGCGGTTCATTTTGTGCTACAGTGGCGGAGCATTTCGCAATGGGCCGCGGCAGCGTCTTCGCCAGCCTTCAGGAGTGCACAGGAGGGCTGCGCACAGTTGAAACTCCTGATCGTCGAAGATGACGTCCGCACCGCGGCGATCCTGCGCAAGGCCTTCATCGAGGAAGGCTTTGTCGCCGACATGGTGCATGACGGCCTGGACGCCGTCACGGAAGCCCCGGGTGGACGCTACGATATCGTCATCCTCGACGTGAACCTGCCCGGCATGGATGGCTGGCAGGTGCTGCAGGTGTTGAAGCAGGCCGACCAGCGAATGCCGATCCTGATGCTGACGGCGCAGGATGCGATCGAGAAGCGCGTCAAGGGTCTGACTCTGGGCGCTGACGATTACCTGACAAAGCCATTCGCCTTCGCGGAACTCCTTGCACGCGTCCGGACCGTCTTGCGCCGGGCCAGTTCCGTTCCTGCCGAGATCCTGCAATTCGATGATCTGAAGGTCGATCCCCAGCGCCACAAGGTCACTCGCGGCGGCACGCCGATCCCGGTTTCGCCCAAGGAAATCCTGCTGCTCGAACTGCTCCTGCGCCATCGCGGCGATGTGCTGTCTCGAACCTTCATTGCCGACAAGGTCTGGGACATGATGTTCGACTGCGACAGCAATGTCGTGGACGTCAACATCCGCCGCCTGCGACAGAAGATCGACGACCCCTTTCCCCGCAAGCTGATCCACACCATCCGCGGGCGCGGCTATGTCATCCAGTAGCCTGCTGAGCCGCTGCGTGCCGGCATCGATCGCAGGCCGCCTKACGGCCTGGTTCTGCGCCTCGGCCTTCACTTTGGTCCTGGTGGCCGCCTTCGTCCTGTACGATGCCGTCCGCGCGACCGTGCAGTGGACGGAGGATCAGGTTCTCGAGCAGCACCTCATCGAAATACGGTCTCTCCTGCAGACGTCCAAGCCCGACACCGCCATGATCGCGCACGAGCTGAGCGAGGCAGCCGATGGGCCCCGCCAGGTTCTGATCCGTGTGTTGACGAATCTTCCGGACCTGGTGCTGACGACACCGGACATGGACAAGCGGCTACCGGCCACGCGCTTCCAGACGCCAGCCCCCAGTGCAACGCCCCATTATGAAACCATTACTGAAAACGGCTTCAGGTTTCGGGCGCACAGCGCGCTTGTGCCGCTGCAGGCGGAAGGCTGGCCAAAGGACACCGTCGTCCAGGTCGCCATGGATACGACACTCGATGACATGGCGATCGACCGCTTCAGKGACGTGCTCGTTACGGTGATCCTGCTGTCCGGCGCATTATGCGCCCTGGTGGGCTGGTTCATCATCCGGCGACAGCTCTCGCCGCTGCGGCGCGTGATCCACGCAACCGCGAGCATCGAGCGCGCGACGGCGAATGAGCGCCTCGTCACGGCCGGCCTGCCGACGGAGTTGGCCCATCTCGGCCTGGAATTCAACCATATGMTCGACCGGCTCGAGGGCGCCTATTCGCGTCTCCGGCAATATGCCGACAACGTCGCCCATGAACTGCGCAGCCCCATCAATCGCATGCTGCTGAATGTCGAGGTGGCGCTCTCGAAATCGCGCGACGAGGCCTCCTATCGCGACGTTCTGGAGAACACGCGAGACGACATGCAGACGATGGCGCAGATCGTCGACAATCTTCTCTTTCTGGCCAGGGCGGACAGCGACGAGGTCCAGCTTCAGATGGAGCCCGTGCGCCTCGCCGAAGAAATCGCAAACGTGCACGAGTTCTATTCGGCGCTGGCCCAGGAGAAGGGCATCGAGCTCCAGATCAGAACCGATCCCGAGCTCGTGATCGTGGGCCACGCCATGCTGCTCAGGCGAGCCTTGAGCAATCTCTTGAGCAACGCCCTGTCGCATACGCCACCTGGCCAGTTCATCGACATCACAGCCCATCGCGACGGCGACAGCGTGGTCGTCGCTGTCGCCGATGGCGGCGACGGCATCGAGGCTGAGGACCTGCCCTACGTCTTCGATCGCTTCTTCCGCGGCGACCGCTCCCGATCGAGCTCCGAGCGACGGCTCGGCCTTGGACTGTCGATCACGAAAAGCATCGTGGCCATGCATCACGGCCTGATTGCGGTCGTCAGTACCAAAGGCGCCGGCACGCGTTTCAGCATGACGTTTCCGGCCTCGATGCGCGCGCATGGCTAGTG
This sequence comes from Allobosea sp. 05T422_2, assembly GCF_056396265.1. NCBI lineage: Bacteria > Pseudomonadati > Pseudomonadota > Alphaproteobacteria > Hyphomicrobiales > Alloboseaceae > Allobosea > Allobosea sp. 05T422_2. Next base: position 2,683 of record NZ_JBFTLD010000441.1, read on the forward strand.
ATCGCGGCGCTTGAGCGGAGACGTGTCCCGGTCGCCTCACCTCTCCTTGAAGATCCTGTTGGCGTGGTCTGCGAAGGGTTTCGTCAGGAACGAGAGCGCGGTGCGTTCCTCGG
>NZ_JBFTLD010000442.1:0-2785 GCF_056396265.1 Allobosea sp. 05T422_2
GCCCGAAGCTATGGACTTGCTGTCCCACCCCCGAGCTGGTCGTCTGCACCCAGCGCACGTTCGGCGCGAGCGCAAGGCCTCGCTCATCCTCCGCGCCGGTTGGAAAATCCCAGAGGATCGTCGCGCGTCCGAGCGCCTCACGCCAGCGGCGCTCCTGCGCCCCGGTACGCCGGAAGCTGTCGCGTCCCTTGTGATCGCCGACATAGCGCGTCATTGGCAGCAGATCGGGCGCGAAGATGATGTCGACGCCGGCGGGTGCCGCCGCGCGCATGCGCTCGACATGCTCGCTCTCCAGCGGCGAGGTGATGAACGCGATATGCGCGGGCGACGACGTCATGGCGCGCGGACTTTGGTTGATGGCATGCGGCGACCCCGGCGCGCCGGTCTGATTGTCGGACAGATCCAGGCGGCGGACATGACTATCATGAGAATTTTTCACATTTCAAGAGGACGCCCTTCTGCCGTTAGGGCTGACAGCTCGCCCTGAAGCCAGCGCCGGAAGGCGAGGATTTTCGGTTCGGACCGGCGCAGCGGGCTGCACATGAAGAAGTAGCCTTGCTCGCGGCGCAGGATATGGGGTGACGCGATAACGAGGTCGCCGTTCTCCAACTCCCGCCGAATCAGGAACCGCGGCAGCAGGGCAAAGCCGATGCCGACCACGGCCGCCTCGATCACCATGAAGAAATGCTCGAAGCCGAGGCCAGCGGGCGTCGGCGTCGGCAGATGAAGGTTCTCGAACCATTCAGGCCAGGCCTCGATCCGGGTAGTGTGGCGAATGAGCTGTTCGGGCCGAAGCGCCCCGGGATCGATCGCCGTGCGGCCCTCGAGCAGCCGCGGCGCGCAGACAATCACCAGTTCTTCGTCCAGTATCCGATAGGTTTTGACGCCCGGCCAGTCGCCATTTCCATAGCGGATGCCGACATCAACGGCGTCGAGGGCGAAATCGATCGCCTGCTCACCGACGACGATGTCGACCTGCATGTCCGGATGCTGCGCCTTGAATGCCGGCAGGCGCGGAATCAGGAAGCGCAGCGCGAAGGTCGGCAGCACGTTGATGGTCAATCCGTATGCGTTCTGATCTTGGCGAAGGCGCGCGAGCAGCGTCCGCATCCGATCGAATGAGTGGCGCAACTCGACGAAGATCGCTTCGCCGCTCGACGTCAGCTGGATTGACGGCTTGGTGCGCAGGAACAGCGGAAAGCCAAGTTCCGCCTGCAGCAAGGACAAGGCGCGGCTGACGGCGCTTTGCGTGACGCCGAGTTCCGATGCCGCGCGTGTCATACTGCCGAGACGCGCCGTCGCCTCGAAGCTGCGCAGACCGTTCAGGGATGGGAAGTCAGGCATCTGACTCCATTGACATGATATTTAATCATGTCAATGGAGTCGTTCTCATAAGGCGCGTGCGACTCAAGCCTCCAGCAGGTATTGTCACGGCGTAGCGGAATTGTTGCGCCTCGATCGGGTTGGTCGGTTCCAGCATGAGTGCGCGTCATCGGCACGTAACCGCTGTACGCCGCTTACTMACGGCTTCGGTCAGAACTCCGGCCAGCGCACTCGTACGTGTGCTTCTGGGCAACTCGCCAATGTCTGCAAATGGCGCGGGCCGGAACTCGGCGCTTCTGACGCCGAACGACCGAGACGTGTGGAAATCAGAGTTCGCCAAGCGGCGAGGCGCTGCCTTTGGACTGTTTCTACGCCTAAGCGGGCGCCTTAGCCCGGGACGAAGCGGTTAAGCTTCTGCCTCTCCGGGGCTGATGCACTCTTTAATCGCCTGGGAAAAGGCGATGATCGTTGCCTCTCGGTCTTCGGCGCACATAGCTCGGAACAGATTCAGGAAGTCATCGGTGCCGATCTGCATAACAACCTTTGAATTGCCCCCTCCGGAAGCCATAACCCCGCGAACGGTGACACCACTCCGCCTTTGGCCATCCGGGCTTTTGCCAACCCAGGCACCGTGAGCGATCTCAACATTGCCTTCGTATTGCCAGCGGCCGCCGCCCTGTAGAGGCGCCCTCCAAAGCTGGCTGCGTTCACTCATGGTAGTTCCTCGATTTCTATCGGTCGGAAGCCCTRAGCCTGCGCGAGYACGGCCAACGCTCTTCTGTAGCTGGGCGCCTTTTACGTTGCTGCAGCCAGAACATCCACGGCTGCCGCGCTCCGGCATCAACAGTGAAGCCCGCCCAGCGGAACGTCCGCTTTGCGGCTGGATCTCAACCTGGCGCTTCTCGTACGCAGCTAGTCGCGCATAACGGAATGGCTCGAAGCAGCGCAGCCACATCATTGGTAGGATAGTTGCGGATGCGGCGCCCCAAGGGGAATTGCCATGCATGTCGAAACTCAAAGCCAACGGCAGCGGCAGGTTTGGAACACCGGTCGCATTATTGGACCCAGGCCGCCTCTGAAGCCGAGACACATTTGGGCCACCCGCACCCGGCTCCAGCATGACGGCCGGATCCGCGATTTGGCGATGTTCAATCTCGCAATCGATAGCAAACTGCGCGGATGCGATCTCGTTCGCCTCCGCGTGGCTGATGTCGTGCTTGGGGGCCTTCGAGCCTGGCATCCTCCCGCTTCGTTCGCCCCATTGGAAAGCTTGCCCCAATCAGGATTTCGTGGCGGCGAGGTCGCCCCCGATAACAAGGAGGGGTTGAGCTCGGGCTTTCACGGCTCGGACGAGTTCGCAGCCGGATTCCGGCTCAAGTGAAAGCAGCCCTGAAATGCAAAATGCCCGCCGTGAGGCGGGCATTCGCTCTTCGACCGAAGCTCAAGGGGAGGGAATCATGAG
>NZ_JBFTLD010000443.1:0-2768 GCF_056396265.1 Allobosea sp. 05T422_2
ATATCGGGCTCTTCCAGGGCACGCCCCTGCTGATGCAGCTGTTCCTGGTCTTCTTCGGGCTTCCGCTGATCGGCTTCCGCATTGAACCCTGGTCCGCGGCGGTCGTCGCCTTGACCCTTTGCGCCAGCGCCTATCTCGCGGAAATCTGGCGCGGCGGGGTCGAGGCCCTGCCGAAGGGGCAATGGGATGCTGCCAAGAGCCTCGGCCTGCACTATCCCAATCAGATGCGGCTGGTGATCTTGCCACAGGCCTTTGCGATCACACGGGCGCCGGTGGTCGGCTATCTCGTGCAGCTTGTCAAAAGCACGGCGCTGACCTCGATCATCGGTTTCGACGAGTTGATGCGAACCTCCAATGCCATCTCTAATGCGACCTTTGAGCCTCTCACCGTCTATGGCCTGGTTGCATTGATCTATTTCGTCATCTGCCTGCCGCTCACCCGCTACGCCCGCCATCTCAAGGCTCACGCCCCGGCCTGAACAACGACAGCCCGGCTGACGCCCTCGGAGCGCGGTATCTATGCAATGMCGAGCGCGACGCGTTAGATCTGACCCATGTGGATCCCTCCGCCGCAAAGGCTTACAGCGAGATGAGCGAGCGCATCATTCGCAAGCTCGAGATTCTCGAAGTCGAGCAACTCATGGACTGGGCTGCCGCGGAGGGCTGGAATCCCGGCCTCAATGACGCGGCGGTATTCCGTGCGACCGACCCTGAGGGTTTCATTGGCGCCTTCGTCGATGGCGAGATGGTCGCCGGCATCTCGGCGGTTGCCTATGGAACGACCTACGGGTTCATCGGCCTCTACATCTGCCGCGCGGACATGCGCGGCCAAGGTCATGGCAAGGCCGTCTGGAACGCAGGCATGGCGCGGCTCGATGGGCGCATAATCGGGCTCGATGGGGTCGACGAGCAATTCGAGAATTACCGGCGAAAGGGCTTTGCGCCCTCTTACCGAACCATCCGTTTCGGAGGCACTTTTGCGCGCGGCCTGGCTGATAGCCGGACGGTGGACGGCGTCACCCCGGATCTCCTGCGCGAGATCATGGCCTTTGATCGCAGGAGCTTTCCGGAGACGCGGGAAACCTTCCTGACGCACTGGCTCATGCCCCCGCATCATGCGCGCGTCGCAATCTCGGATGGCGCGGTCACCGGGTACGGCGTGGTGCGCAAGTGCCGCTCGGGCTGGAAGATCGGTTCGCTCACAGCAGTAGACGACGCGACGGCCACCGCGCTGGTGCAGAATCTAGGTTCTTCTGCCGAAGGCGATCTCCATATCGACGTTCCAGCCGCGCGGCAGCGGTTCATCGACATGCTGGTCGGTGCCGGCCTTCGGCCTGGTTTCGAGACGACGCGAATGTATCTGGGCACACCGTTTCCTCTGGCGCCCGAGCTGTTCGGCGTGACCACCCTGGAGCTCGGATAGGCGCACCGCACTGCGAGCGCGGCGGCGATATCGGCGAAACCGGTCTCGACCTTGCGCCAGGCAAAGGGCCTGCGGCTGCGCGGTCGCAGGATCTTACCCTCGACGCTTGCCTGAACCGCGAAAATAGAGTGCCATCTCCACGCCGGCAGTGGCCGGGCATTGGGAGACCAGACCATGGCTAGACAAGTGATCCTGGCAGCCGCGTCGGCATTCGTGCTCGCGACCGTCTTTTCCTCACCGTCCCAGGCACTGACGATGAAGGAATGCAGTACGAAATATCAGGACGCCAAGAAGGCGAATACTCTGAAGGGCCAGAAGTGGAACGATTTCCGCAAGGCTCAGTGCGGTGATGACGATGCCGCGGAGAGCGATGCGGCCGCAGCTGTCCAGGATGCTCCCGTAGCTCCGGCTCCAGCTGCCGCGCCGGCAACGCCCGGAGCCAAGCCGGCCGCCGCTCCTGCGCGGGCAAAGGCGGCGGTGTTCCCCAAGACCGTCGCGCAGAAATACTCGGATGAGTCGCCCGGCAAGGCTCGGCTGAAGACCTGCGCGGATCAATACAATGCCAACAAATCCGCCAACGCCAACGGCACCCTGAAATGGATCGAGAAGGGCGGCGGCTACTGGAGCCAGTGCAACGCCAAGCTCAAGAGCTGACCCGATGTGGCGGCGGCCCAGGCCGCCGCCATTTTGCCAACTGTTTCCATGTAGAAGCGCGCTTTTGCGCGATCAGAACATGAACTCTGGAGTTCATCGCAACCAGGCCGCCCCGGCGCCGCCAGCTTCCCCGGATTGGTGACCGGTCCACGGCAGTATCCTTGCAGAAGATTGAGTGATTGCGATGGTCATTTACCTCTCATTAACCCTTTTCGCCCCCTTTTGGATCGTCTTCTGAGTTGGAGCTGGGGGCTCACAAAGGGAAGATGACATGCAGGCTTTCGACCCTGAGAACGGTGCCGAACATCTCGTCGGACGACCTGTCGCAGATGTCGAGCGCGATCTGATCCTCGCCACCTTGAAGGAAACCGGCGGCAATCGCACCCATGCAGCCGCCATGCTTTGCATATCGATCAGAACGCTCCGCAATAAGCTGGGCGCCTATGCCTCTGACGGCTACGAGATTCCAGAGGCCGGCCAATCCGCGCATTGAGGGATTTTGCGGCGATAAATGGGCTGCTCGCATTGGCGCGGCAGCCCATCTAGGCTCAGGACTCGTTGATCAGAGCCAGAAGATGACGGCCGCGGCGATACAGATTGCCGAGAAGAAAGTGTGGGCGCAGCGGTCGTATCGTGTGGCGATGCGTCGCCAGTCTTTGAGCTTAGCGAAGAGGTTCTCGACCTTGTGGCG
>NZ_JBFTLD010000444.1:0-2758 GCF_056396265.1 Allobosea sp. 05T422_2
GCGCGGACCGACGATCGCGAGCACAGGCTGACGCGAGAAGTTCGAAACGCCGAAATCTCCCGTCAGCACCTTGCCCATGTAGGCGACATATTGCGCGCCAAGCGGTTGATCGAGCCCGTAGGCCGTGCGGATGCTCGCGACCAGCTCTTCCGGCGCGCTGTCGCCGGCGATCAAGCGCGCGGGATCGCCGGGGATCGCATGGAACAAGCAAAACAGAAACGTCAACAAAAGGAGCCCGGCAACGATCATGAAGACCAGTCGGCTGGCGATCATCTTCATCATGCGCAGTCAGGCTCCCGGCACGCCGCCGGCGCGAGCATTGGAGGAAGAGCGGCTTTCATGAGCGTCAGCGGTTGATCCCCTGGCGCTTGCGCTCGGCTTGATCGATCCAGGCGAAGGTCCCGTCATAAACATTCGACGGCAGATAGACGCCACCATGCACATAGCTGCGCGTCGCGTCGGTCAGGTTGAGCGTCGGCAGGTAGATGACCGGCGCGAGCTTCAGAAGTTCGGCCATCCATTGCCGCACAATTTCGGCGCGCTTCGCGGGATCGCTCTCCACATGCGCCGCCTCCGCCAGCCTGTCCGTCTCCGGATTGGAGAAGAACATGCGATTGGCGCCGGCCGGCTTCCACGCCTTGGTATGCGTCATATACATCATCGGCTCGTCTGGATCGGCCGTCGGCACGGTCCAGGACAATACGGCGAGATCGTATTTCGCATCTTTCGGACCGACAGAGAGCGCAGCGCTGAACGTCGCACTCTCCAGGATCGTGAGCTCGGTCTTGACGCCAAGCTTCTCGAGGAACGTCTTCACGAGCTGCGCGATTTCGTAGTCGCCCGTTCCAGCCTTCCGGCCATAAAGCTTGAGCGACAGCGTCTTGCCCTGTGCGTCCTCGACGAAGCCGTCGCCATTTCGATCCTCGTATCCGGCCTCCTTCAGCATCGCCCGCGCCCTGGCGAGATCAAACGGGAAGATCGTGTCCTTGCCGGGCTCGCGCATATCGGCGAAGCCGAACACGCCGGGCGATAATGTCGGAGCCTGCGATAACGTGRCACCGGTGCCTGCGAAAACGGACTGCACGATGCCGGCCTTGTCGACGGCGATGTTGAGCGCCTGCCGCACCTTGGGATCGTCGAGCGGCTTCACCAGATTGTTGATGACGACATAATGCTGCTGCAGGCTCGGCATGGTCCGTAGCGCGATGCTCTTGTCCTTGGCCAGCCGCTGAATGTCGAAATTCGGAATGCCCGGGGCGCGGTCGATCTCGCCGCTCTCCAGCATCGCGAGGCGCGTCGTCACATCCGGTACGAAGAGGATGCGGATGCTGTCGAGATAAGGTTTGCCCTTCTGCCAGTACTTGTCGTTCTTCTTGAAGAGCGCGTATTCGCCCTTCGCATATCCGGTGTTGATGAAGGGGCCTGTGCCGATGATGTTGCTGCCGAGGCCCTCCTCCCCCTTGGCCTTGTAGGCAGTCGGGCTAAAGATGCACATCGTGCGGTAAGCGAGATTGGGAATAAGCGCTGCCGACGGCGCCGACATCTGGAACGACACCTGACCGTCATTGTCGGCGACGACTTTCTGCAATCCCTCGAGCAGGCTGACATAAAGGAATTTCTTAGCGAGTGCTTCGTTGAAGACGAAGGCGACCGCCTCGGCGTTAAACGGTGCGCCGTCGTGGAACTGCACGCCCGGCCGCAGCTTGAACGTCACGGTCTTCTTGTCTTCGGACGTTGTCCAGCTCTCAGCCAGCACTGGCTTGATCTGACGATCGGCTGTCAGCTCGACCAGCGTCTCGCAGGCGTTCAAGTAAACGTCCATGCCGCCGGCGTCCGTGTTGCGGCCGGGGAACATCGTCTTGTCGAGCTGTCCAGCGAGCACGAGTTCGCCGCCATATTGCGGCTTGGCCTCCTGCGCGGYGGCAGGCACCGACAGCGCGGCGCCCAGGGCGATCGACGCAGCAAGCAGGCTTTTGCACCGGGCTTTCATCATGCTCTCCTCCCTCGTTCCTCTTCGCCGCATCCTGCGCGCGCCGTTGGCCGCGGCAGGTTTTGGCTCAATACATGCGCGCCTTGTCGAGCACGTTGATCATCTTCTCCGTCTGGCCGGCGACGTAGTGGCCGAGATTCTCGATGAAGATGTCGACGATCTTGCCGTTCTCGCTCGGCGCGGTGCTGGCCGAGTGCGGGGATATCAGCACGTTCGGCATCGACCAGAGCGGCGATCCCGGCGGAAGCGGTTCGACCGCGGCGACGTCCAGGCCGGCGAACGCGATCCGCCCRCTCGACAACGCCGCGATCAGCGCCGCCTCATCGACAACCTGGCCGCGCGCGATGTTGATCAGAACGGCGCCGGGTTTCATCGCGGCGAACGCCATGCGATCGAGCATGCGTTCGGTCTGCGGCGTATGCGGCGTGCAGAGAACGACATAGTCCGCGCTGGCGAGCGCCTTGTGCAGGTCCGGCTGGCCGTAGATATCCGTCGTGAACAATTCGGCGCTCCGCGCTGGCGACGGATTGTTGACGACCGCTGTCACCGACATGTCGAACGCACGCGCGAGCGCGGCGATGCGGGCGCCGACCTTACCGGCGCCGACGATCGCAACCGTCTTGCCGGAGAGCTCTCCGCCGCAATAGCGCTCCCAGCGATGTGCTTGCTGATCGCGCTGCAGGCGCGGCAGATCCTTCACATGGCCAAGCATCACGAGAAATGCGAACTCCGCCAGCGCGTCAGCATGGACGCCGCGAGCCGTGGTCA
>NZ_JBFTLD010000445.1:0-2757 GCF_056396265.1 Allobosea sp. 05T422_2
ATCCAGAACTGCCTGAAAGTCACGAACGACATTGCAAAGAAGGTTGCGATCCCAACAAATGCTCCAACGCCAATCACCAGCAGCATCCAGAACTGCCTGAAAGTCACGAACGACATTGCAAAGAAGGTTGCGATCCCAACAAATGCTCCAACGCCAATCACCAGCAGCGCTGCCAGTCGCCAAAGCGGAATGCGCCGCACGTAATCACGGCTGCTTTCCCCGTCGCGGATGTCGTGTTCCGTTATTTTCATCAGCAGGAGTGTACCATGTCACTGCGCCTGACCGTGAGGCTCTGTAGTGGCCAAGAGCAAGTCGTCGATTGCCTTCTTGGGTTGCAGGAGTCCTTCACGGTTACTCTGAATCTGGCATGAAACGATCGGGACGATCGGGACGGACTGGTTGCGCATCACGGTGGGTCGGCCGGAAATCAAAACGATGCTGTACAGGCCGTTTCCGTGCAGGAGGCCCCCGATGCCGTCGAAGGCTATCGTAGGAGCCCCGTAGTCGAGGGCGGCAGGCCCCGAGGACTCCTCGGATTTGGTCAAAACCACCCCCTACCTTATCGGAATTTTGCCTGATCCTCCCGCACGGCTACCACAGTGTCGACGGTATTAAGCGCGAGGACCAAGGATCGCACGGACCGGATCAGTGTCCGGTGAAAACCAATGTCTGAATGGGCAGAACCAGTGCCTGGATCCTCAGGATCATCGCATGAACAAGCCCGACCGCATCGACCGCATGAAGGAGGACCTTTTTGACGGAGCTGGTGTCCTTCGCCTCGATGCGATCATGATTGCTAGAATAGGCGTTGACGATACAGCTGCTTCCTGGCGTCACCCCCTCGAGCCCATCGGGATAGAGCGGCTCGAGAAATGTCAGGATCGTGCCAGGCCTGGCGACCTGTTGTGCGTCAATCAACTGCTCGCCACCGCGAAACTGCCCGGCTGCGATAAAATCCTGCAGCGCGGTCACCACCATCGGAATGACGACCCAAGGCTTMGAGATGCAGACGGCCTCGGCAACCATCCCGACCTTCATGACCTGCGCCTCGATCTGGGAGAAGCCGGCCTGCAACGACGATCGTCCGGCCCCCTCGGGGATCAATACGCCGCCCGCGCGCATGTTCGGATTGACGAGGTCGCCAGCACGAAGCGCAAATTGTTCGACACGGCCGGTGAACCCGGCTCGGATCACCGTGTTCTCGATGTCGATCTGGGCCAAAGCCAGGGCCGCCTGAGCACTTTCCCTCTGCGCCGGCAGCAGCGTCGAGATCCGTATCTGGGCAGTATCATGTGCTGCGGTCGCCGAGTTCAAAGCGGCTTCTCTCCCGGCAACGCTGACCTCCAGCTTCTCGATCTCACGCTGCGCGACGACATTCGCGTTTCGTCGCACCAATTCCTGCTTGGTCCGCAACTCGTCCTGCGCCTGCTGGAGGTCGCTCCTCGCCTCCTGGATCTTGGATTCACTCGAGGCGAGCTCGGATCGGGCGACAACCAGGGCAGCGTCGGCCTCGGCAATCTTGCGGCGGGCGGTCTCGGCTGCCGCTTCCTGCTCACGGCTGTCCAGGCGGAAGATGGGGGTTCCTTTTTCGACCCTGCCGCTGAGCCCGACAAAGACCTCTGCGACCTTTCCTCTGTTCTCCGGCATGATCGGCACTGCCCTGAAGAACAGGGTCGCGTTCGTGGTCGAGGGGTGAAAGTAGAAGACCACCGTGATCAGCCCGACTGTCAACATCGCGCAGGCCGTGATGCCCCAGCGCAATTCGAACCAGACTGAGTAGAGCGTGATCTCCTTGCCAATGCGCCTGCCCTGCCAGTAACGGCGAAAAAGATAGTCGGGCAGGATCGTCAAAAGCGAGCAGAACATGAGCTCAAGCATGGCTCGGCTCCTTCTGCCGGGCATGGTGCCCCGGCTCGTGAACGACCGGCGTCTTCCGGGTATCGGGCGGGTCTGGTGGCTCGGTTGTTGCCCCGCCGCTGCGGCGGGGCGCCGAGCCTGCAATTCGCTCGAGAGCGTGAGCCATGCGGCCGAAGAGGCCGGAGAAGTCGGGCAACTCGATCAACGCCAGCAGAAGCCCGGCCACCCAGAACAGGTGGATATGGGTGAACAGCGCCAGAAGCCCGAGGACCGCGACAATTTCGAACTGGAGCTTATTGGACTTGTGCGCCATCCGCTCGGGCAACGTGTGCAGACGAAAGAAGATGATGCCAACCGTCAGGACCGCAACGACGAGGACCACCGCCATTGCGACCATGAGATAGTCGGTCTCTCCCGGTGCCGTGATGAAAGACGGCAAATGGTGCGAAGCAGCAGGATGAATGTTGGGCGACGACATGGCTTCCGCACCCGACCCTTGACGCTATCGCGACGGTATCCGTGTCAGGCGCGAAACGCCAGCCCGCACCCGATCACTTGAGAGTCACCTGGAACGCCTCGGTAAAGACGAGCTCGATCATGTCGCCGCGCTTCAGCTTCTGGAGATCGGCGGCGAGGACGGGATCCGCGACCGGCAGCGAACGCCGTCCATCCGGACCGTCGATCGTGGCAATTTTCTTGGCAGCGTCGAAGCCGTTGAACTTTGCCGTCACGGTCGCGGTGCGGGTCACAAACCGGGATGGGAGGTTCTGGAAAACCGCGTCAGACTTGCCTTCGGAATACCGGATGCCGGGCTTGAGTCCCTTCTTGCCCCTGGTGACGGCCGCGATTGCCCCGTCGATCCGCCTGATTTCGAGGTTGTCTCCAACCTTGACCCTGGAG
>NZ_JBFTLD010000446.1:0-2756 GCF_056396265.1 Allobosea sp. 05T422_2
GCTGGGCGTCTCCATGGAGCAGTTGTCGGCGATGATCGGCTGGGCGTCTCCATGGAGCAGTTGTCGGCGATGATCGCGACTATGGGCCAGTCAGGTCTGCGCGGCGACGAAGCCGGCGTTGCGATCCGGTCGGGTCTCGTCCGAACCGTGAAACCAACGCAGGACTCGCGCCAGGCGATGGCCGAGTTGGGCCTGAAATTCGAAGATTATCAGACTTCGAAACAAGCGGTCGTTCCGGGTGATCTCGTGAACGGTTTGCGCCAGCGCGGCCTCGACGTCTCGAGTTCGGTCCAAGCAAAAATGCCCGAAATCGTTGCCGCGGCCCAAGCCGCTGGTGGTGATGTCGGAACGGAACTGACACAGGCCCTGATCAAAGAGTTGGATGTCAGCACCGTTAAGGACCGGAACAAGCTGTCTTCGATGGTCAGCAGGTACGTCGCCTCGCTCGGCGAAGGTCTCGATATCGAGAAGTTGCTTGAGGATCTGCGTAAACGCGGCGTGACGGCGGGTCAGACGGCGCGCATCTTCGACGCCAAGCAGGGCACGCGTATCGGCACGCTGTTGTTCGGCGATGCCTTCGAAGGCTTCCTCAAACAGCTTAAGGAAGGTGCGCCAGGCTCGGTCGACCGCGCGGCCGATAGGATGACGCAAGGCGCGGTTGGGTCTCACAATCGCTTTGTGGGTTCGGTCGATGCTCTCGTGTTGTCCGCGTCCGAATCCGGTGCGCTGGATGCAGTCTCCAAAGTGCTGGAAACAACCGCTTCCGGAATTCGCGCGCTCGGCAACCTGACCAGTGGCGTCGATGATTTCGGGAATAGTGTAAGCCGCGTCGCTGGGGCGCTGGATCTCGTAAAGAAGGCCGCAACGTTCCTTGGCGGYAAGCCCACGGACGGCTCCAGCCAGGGCGGCCTGCTCGAGGCTGCCGCAGGCGCAATCAAAGGCGTCGGTGCGGTCGCTGCAGGCAAGCACTACACTCCGCCTGACGCAGAAGCGCTAGCGGGGATGAAGGCACAGCTCGACGGCGTGAACGGGAAGATTGCGGACATTCAATCGCGATTGCACCCGAGCCGCCGGAATGAGCCGAACGCCGATGTCGATCGCCTCCGTTACGAAGCGCAGGATTTGGTGAACCGCATTTCGCTCGGGGAGTTGAAGGCCACTGTCGAGGGGCCGGTAACGGCCACGCTCGAGCCAGGTTCGAAGGTCGACGTCGCGGTTACGGTCAAAGCCGACGGCGCGACAGTAACAGGCATGACGGCAACCGCATCCGGCTCGGCCCGAGCCTCCGTCGGCACGTCGATGGGGCACCTCGTGAACCGATAAAGATTGGCGGCCTTCGGGCCGTCATACCCCGCCCGTGCGACTGTGGATGTAAACGGGCGCGGGCGGGCTACTGACATCTTCTGTTCACGCTTGGTGCGCATTATATGACTGTGATCGAAGCCATTCGCCGCCGGTTGCGACGGGTGGCTATCGGTGTTGTCCACAGGTACAGTCCGAATCGGCTGCACCCAGTGGGTGATGCCTGCAACCAAATTCTAGTGCCCGTCGGTGGCCGCGAAAAACTCGCAAACCGGTACGACGGGAGAGGTGTGTCCGATGCATGGAGGGAGAAGCTAGTGGCTATTCATCCTTTCTCCGCCGCCAAAATGATCTGCCGCAGATCGGGGTGGAGCGCGACCAACCTTTCTGTTCAGAAGATCCTCTATCTCGCCCATATGGTTCATCTGGGTCGGACGGGGGAGCCCTTGGTGCGCGAAACTTTCCAAGCGTGGGACTATGGCCCGGTCCTTCCTTCGCTCTATCACAAGGTCAGTGCCTTCGGTTCAAAGCCGATTCCAAACGTATTCACCTCGGCGCTAGATGTGGACGATACGCCAGAAGGTCAGACGCTTCGCGAAGCATGTGACAATCTTCTGGCCAATTCGCCAGGGCAGCTGGTAGAGAATACGCACTGGAGCGGCGGCGCGTGGGCAAAGCACTATCAAGCCGGCGTCAGGGGAATCGTGATACCGGATGCGGACATTGCCGCCGAATACCGAGCAAGAATGGAGCGTCCCGTCGCAGCCGGCCAGCGCCGAGATTGACTGGCCGAACAAGACGTCAATAAGCGCAGCCACTCTGGAAGCGCAACTCCAGCAGGAACGAGACGCTAAGCGCGAAGAGCGATTTTACTGGATTTTCTTGTGTGTAATTCTCGCGGATTGCATAGTATTCAAACATATTGACGATTGGAAGTTAATCACTCCAATCTTCCTGCTCCAGTTGATCATGTTGATTGGTCTGGCTGATTGGCTGGGGGTCGATAGGGTTCGTGTGCTGCTTGAGGCGCTATACGCTCGATTTGCACCGAAGAATGGCAATTGAGTTACCGCGCGCTGTACCGATCTTTGATGTGATCGTTGAAGTACGCGCCCTTTGACGAGGCGCGGCACAGACCGTCGTAAATGCGCTCTGGCACTCGATAGTAGCTATACGGCCCGCCGGACTCGGTGAACCAAATCTGCAGAACTAACGTCGTCGAGTCGTATTCTGCGCGACTGATTGCGGATGAATTGAAGCGTGGCATTGTCTGTTGCCCCTATACTTGCGCCGCGTCACAGCCGCCAATTCTGCTGAATTTGCTGCTCCGCCTCAGATACGAGGTAGCCCTTCGGCGTGGGCCGCCTTGCGGTGGCGCGTGCTGAGTGAAGAAATAGGCGTATGGATAGTCATACGCCTATGCCGAAGCTCTCTCGGCTTGAAGTGATCACGAC
>NZ_JBFTLD010000447.1:0-2755 GCF_056396265.1 Allobosea sp. 05T422_2
CCGCCCGTTGATACGGGATGACGGAGAGCGGTCTTCCGGTCAGGCTCCATCRATCCAACCGGTCAGGAGGCCTGCCATGGAGCTGTTCGTCGGTCTTGATGTGTCTGTTCGCACCACCAGCGTCTGCGTCATGGATGCGGGCGGCAAGCAGATCCGGGAGAGCAAGGTCGAGAGCGAGCCGGAGGCGATCGGCGAGCTGCTTCATGCGATCGGCGGGCCGTACAAGCGGGTGGGGCTGGAGGCCGGACCACTGTCGCAGTGGCTCTACAGCGGCCTGGCAAGCGCGGGGTTTCTCGTGATCTGCGTCGAGACGCGGCACATGAAGGCCGCGCTCTCGGCGCAGATCAACAAGACCGATCGCAACGATGCCCGCGGCATCGCGCAGATGATGCGGGTCGGGCTTTACAAGCCGGTGCATGTCAAGACGGTCCGGAGCCAGGAGATCCGGATGCTTCTCACCGCCCGCAAGTTCGTGCAGACGAAGCTCCTCGACGCCGAGAACAACCTGCGCGGCCTGCTGCGCAACTTCGGGCTCAAGGTCGGCGCCGTGACCCGGGTTCAGTTCGAGCGGCGGATCCTCGAGCTGCTCGAACAGTCTCCGCATCTGCGCCTGATCATCGAGCCGCTTCTCGAGGTGCGGCGGGTGCTGCGGGAGCAGTTCCAGCATCTGCACAAAGCGATGGGGCGGCTGGCCGAGAGCGACGAAACCTGCAAGCTGCTGATGACGGCGCGGGCGTCGGTCCGATGGTCGCGCTGAGCTTCCGGGCCGGCGTCGACGAGSCGGCTCGCTTCGGCCGATCGCGCTCGGTTCCGGCCCATTTCGGGCTGACGCCCTCGCGCTATCAGTCGGGAGAGATCGATCGGGATCGCGGCATCTCGAAGTGCGGCGATGCCGGGATCCGCTGGGCGCTGGTCGAGGCCGCCGGGATCCTGCTGCGGATCTCGAAGAAGAGCTCGCCGCTGAAGMCGTGGGGCTTGCCGTCGCCCGTCGTCGAGGCATGGCGAAGGCGACCGTGGCGGTAGCCCGGCGCCTGGCGGTCATCCTGCATCGGATGTGGGTCGACAACACGCCGTATCGCTGGGMGGCTGAGGCCGCCTGAACCAGCAAAAGAGTTCCGCGTCGCTGCGCGGATCGAGGTCCCGTCCAGGGACGCGTGGGCAGGCAATCTCGAGGCGGGCCTGAGCGTCAGTCCAGGCTGGCAGCTCGATAAAAAGATTGAGACGCCTCTCCATCCGACCCGATCATGAAGCGGCTCAGCGCCGACTTCGCAGAGAAGCCAGACCCCTGGCGGGAACTCATTATCGCGCAGCGTGGCGCAGAGGCTTGTCGGATAATCACCCAAAGCGATCGACGGCGGGCTCTATGACCCCGCCGTGGGCGCTTTTGCTTGACCCCTACCGCCCCAAAAGAGAAGGCCCGCCACCCCTTTCGGAGCGGCGGGCCATTTTCAACAGGGTAGCGTCAAACCGAGAGGCAGGAGCCACTCGAAGGCCGACACCGGTCATCCGCTCGATTTCGGGGGAAGCGGCAGGCCCGGCCCGCCGTCGCGCCGGCGCCTGGCGCTCAGGCGGCGATGGCTTTTTTCCGCTTCTTTACCGTTGGCGCAGCCAATGCCGCGGCTCGATCATKGGCTTCCTTCTCCAGGCGCTGTTGCTTCAGYTTAGCCGTGTTCGCATCACGGTGCCGGGCGAGGGTATCGRACTCCAACATGATCCGATTGCGCGCGAGYAATTGGGTCTGGGTCTTCAGAAAAYTCTTGTCGGCATCGACGCGCTGCTTTGAATGTTCAGCCATGTCCATCTCCTGTGCGGTATTCCGCTGTCGCCGGCAGTAACGAAAAAAGGCCAAGCAGAAGCTTGGCCTTCCCTCGAATGACTGTTGTCGACGATGCCAGTACATCCGTGGTCATCGTCGAAGAAACAGTCAGATCATGCGGCTTGGAGCTGCTCGGCCGCCATCTTGCCCGACTTGTTGTCGCGGGCGACTTCGAAGCCGAGCTTCTGGCCTTCCTGCAAATCGCGCATTCCAGCGCGCTCGACGGCGGAGATGTGAACGAACACATCCTGGCTGCCGTCGTCAGGCTGAATGAAGCCAAAACCCTTGGTGGAATTGAACCATTTCACTGTGCCGGTGGTCATGAGAAACCCTCCTTTTGGCAAGACCTGTCGTTCGCCGAACGAATGTTCGGCGAGTTCAGAACGATTTCGAAAGGGGGAGTTCATCAGAGCCGCGCCGAAGCGCGAAAATAACAAGGACCGTCCAAGCAAATATCGACAAAAACCAATCTACACGTCGACACAGCCAATGTCAATGTTCGATTTAMGGCATCGAATAATACATGCAGWRCAAGGCAAAASACTTACRAAATCAGGGAATATCTTTCGCTTTCGTCCTTTTTGAACTGCTAGGCCTACAGAGCGCAAAATTCGAAGGACCACACACAACCAGTAGGAGACGCGCCCCAAGGCACGAATGTCCGGTTCTGGGCAGACAGCCAACTTCGGCTCTCCACCCGCCCGCGACTCTCGGAACGTCTGCTAATGGGCAACGTCCGGGCGGTCCCTGGAGCCGGCGAGGTCAGTGCTGGGAGTTGCCCATCGATGCCATCCACTCGTTACAAAATTTTTGGAATCACCGAGAAGCACGAAACCTTCCCGATTCAGATGCTTAGTAGGCCTCAGGTGGCCTTCGCTACCTGATGCCGGGAATTCCTGCCTGATGCGTTCGGCGTGGGCGGCCGGACAGAGGGAACCC
>NZ_JBFTLD010000448.1:0-2699 GCF_056396265.1 Allobosea sp. 05T422_2
CTTTGTTGTTGGCCTTTGTTGTTGGCCATCTATAATGAGCCCCAACCGATGGGCAGCTTGAGCTCCTCTTTGGGGCTTCCTCACCAGATCGTCGTAGCTTCTCTGAGCCGACTGATGCGGTTCCGCCTTGTAGAGGTTGCCCTTTCAGAACGGGGATCCGTCTTCCAGGTGAGTGATTTCGGGATGCTTTCGGTGAGCGGGGGCAATCCTTTGCCGGTCTTTCCCAAGCGAAGCACCAAGCAGGCGAATTTTGTAGTCGAATTCGCTACGGGCGACTTCTTTCCAGCCTCTCATGTGACGATTCCCAGTACCCAGCGACTCCACCGCCATCTCGATGGGGGAACGGAGGTCCGATTTGTTGTCGTCGCTGGTGGAGGACCATCGTTGTCCCACGAAGCGAACTTGGCGCGTTTGTCTGAGATTGCGACGCGTGGTTGGGATGAGCAGATTGCCTCCATAGATCCACGGACAGCATCAGTTCGCCAGGACGAGTTCATGGTGTTTCCGGTGATTGATGGGAGCGTACGCGGTATACCCGAAAAAGCTGGAGAGCCGTTACGCCAACTAATCTTGGATGCGGCCGTTCGACCCGCTGGCACTCGCCAGATCCCAGTAACCTATGGCGGTCATCGCGAGCAGCCTCTCGAATGCGCGGCACAGCACGATTGCGAGTTTAAGGAAGAAGACCTCGTGATCGGAGGCGCCGCTCACCGGGATTGCCTAATGTCGATGCTGGAACGTGCACATCGACGAATGATCATCCACTCGACGTTCCTCGATACGAAAAGCTTCGATGCTTTACTCCCTGCCCTCAGAAAGGCATGCGAGCGGGGTGTGAAGATCGACTTTCTCTGGGGTGACAATGACGAAGATGAAAACCCTACCCGATCGGGAGTAAACGCAGTTTCCATCGCCAAGCGGATTCACGAGGACCCAGACCTAAGAGGACGGATTACGTTCCATATGGGAAGCACGGGGTCGCACGCTAAAATCCTGCTACTCGACACCGAGCACGATGGCTGGTTGGCGGTTGTGGGATCCTGCAATTGGCTTTCAACGCCTTTCAATGCCGTAGAGATTTCCGCGATATTGCGTGATCAGTATCTCGTTGCAGACGTTTGTCGACTGGTTCAGCGGCTGGCTGCGCGTCGTGCTGTCGCGGACAGTTTGGCCTACGAACTGGCAATCACTGTCACTGATTTGCGCCGAGAGCCGCCTCGGGGTGGCCCACACAAGGTCGCTCTTATTGCGGGGGCCGCTCACGAAGATGTCGTGCTACGTGCCTCTCAGGATGCACAACAGCGCCTCTTGATTGGTTGCGATCGTCTTGGTTCGACCGCACGACCTGGAGCGCTCATGCAAGGCGAGTCAGCCGCAGGACGGAACGTTGAGGTCGTGATCCTCTACACAGTGCCGGCAGGCCCACTCAAAAAGCGACACGCGCGAGCATTGAAAGAGGAAGCAGCCCTAAACGGCGTGCGCCTTGGTCAAGCAAAGATTCGACTCCATGGCAAATTGCTCGCTTGGGACAGCGACGACCTAGTCGTCACGAGCCTGAATTGGACCTCGGGATCCGTTATGCCAGATGCGCCCTGGAATGACGTGGGGGTTCATATTTCGATGCCCAATATTGGGGACATTGCCTGGAAACGCCTTGCCGAAATCTATCCAGAGCATCTGAGCACGGCGTCACAGCCATCGGGCAACAAATAAACGGGCGATACCAAAGTGCTGTTGTCGGAATTTGACTTGGACAAGCGGGAAGCTCGGCGCGTCCCTTCACCAGGGAAATGTATCTACTGCTATGACCCAAGCCCGGCGCTCACCGACGAGCACGTTATCCCTTACGCCCTCGCGGCCAACACACTCATTTTGGAAAAGTCGTGTTGCAAGACGTGCCAAGAGATCATCCAGCCGTATGAGCAGGAAGTGCTCAAGAAGCAATTAGGTATATTCCGAGCGCAGGTCGATGCGCCTACGCGGAACAAGAAGGATCGCCCTACGGAGGCGAGGCTACATTTCTTTGAAGCGAATGCGGAAGGCGAGCTGGTCAGAAATCTCGGCTCCCGCTTAATGCCGATCGGAGAAATACCGGTCATGTTCAGCCTATGGGCGTCGCCACCACCACGTCTTTTGCGCGTTCCTAATCAGCCCATTGATGAAAACGGCGGCCCCTGGACTTTTGTGGAGAAAGACGTAGCGAATTCCCTTTGCCGAGCCGTTGGAGAAGAAAAGGGTGTAAGCCATGTCGCCATGAAGGTAGGAGAGGTGAATCGCCTCCATTACCTCCGATCACTCGCGAAAACGGCTCACGCATTTGCGGTCGCAACACTAGGGCTTGACGCGTTTGAGCCTCTTTTGCTTGATCTGATCTTGAATCGTAGCAACGACGTGGCGGAGTATGTCGGCGATTCGAATGTCGACTCACCTTTTGATCTGCACCCCGCGCATACGTTGCAGATTGCGATCGGTGAAGCAGCGGACGGCCCTGCGAAAGGGTACCTGATTTCCCGTATTCAACTCTATCCGATGTTGAACAGTCCGGCCCATCTCGTCGTTCTGGGGAAGGCGATTGAGGACATCGGCAAACGTTTCGAAGTAGCGTTCTGACCCGCTCACTCCAACGTCCGAAGAGCCGCTGTGTTTCGGCCCTTTAATTGCGGGGAGCTGTCAACCTCCGATTTCGCGCGGTCATCGCC
>NZ_JBFTLD010000449.1:0-2680 GCF_056396265.1 Allobosea sp. 05T422_2
GTGCCGCATCGACCGGGCAAAGCACTGTCGCTGGACTATCGATCTTGGTCTTCAGGGAGGGCGACAGGTCGAACTCGTCCCGACGCTCGGCTTCGGTCGAGACCAGCGGGATCGCGAGCTGGCTGACGGCTTGGAAGCTGCCGCGGCGCGTGCTGATGCCGTCGGTGAAAGGCAGCAGGAAGACATCAGCCGCCGAAAGCGTTGCCATCAACTCGCCCTCGTCGTCGATGCGGCCGCGAAAGTCGAGCCAGTCGATGATGCCGAGCTCGCGCGCGAGGGCAAAGAAGGCCTCGCGATCCCTGGGCTTGTCCCAAAGGAAGTCACCACAGACTAGGAGCCGCGCCTTGATGCCACGCTCGTGCAGCGCCTTGACGACGCGCAGCAGCATGTCCGGGCGCTTGCTCGCATAGAGCACGCCGAAATAGCCGATGACGATGTCGGCTCGCATCGTGCCGCTGCCCAGTGCTTTCGTCCGCTCCTCGACGACACGTTCCGGATCGATCTGGGCCGGCATGATGTTCGGGCCGATCGGGATGACCGGGGCAGCGAGCTTCCTCCTTGGCCCGACCAGCGGGGTCTTGAGAAAGCTCTCGCGCTGCTGTTGCGAAACGAAGATGAAGCCGTCGGTCGCGAGGATGTCGGGGATGATCGAGAGGTAGCGCAGCCGGTTGAGCGAGGCCCACTCGTGCAAGGTCGCGACGGTATCCCCCTTGCGCGTCCAGAGCCGCGCCAGCATCAGCGCCGAACCTGGCAGGATCGCGTTCCCCCAGCCTTCGACAGGAAGCTGAAAATGTGCAATCCGGTCCTCGCGCAGAKCCCCGGCGATGGCACGGACGAAGGCTGCGGGCTGGTCGGGCTCTATCGTGTGAAGGGTGGCAAAACCGGGACGCTGCGCGTTGATGGCGTTGGCAAGTCGGCGCGCATAGTCCATCACCGCGCAGGTGACGGGTTTGGCCGAGCCGAAGATGATCACGGAGGGCGTGGGAGAGAGACGGGAGCCAGGCATACGCGTCCTGAATTCGAGCACTTGACCGGCGTTAACTTATCCTGGGCGGCGCGCTGCGTGGGCTGAACCTCAGATCAGTGAACCGAAGCTCGCCACAAGATTGCAGCGTCGTATCGGAACCTTGGCAACTTCCTCGAGCCAGCAGGAATAGCCGAATGTCAGTCGGCTCAGCTCCTGAGCAAGCTTGCCCCGGTGATCTCCAGTTTCGCGCAGAGAGTACAGGGTGTCGTAGCCAGCAGCCTTCAGTTCGGCCCATGCTCCCTCGCCCGCGGTGCTATCGTTGCTCTCGAATGCAACGATCGGGCGATGAGATGAGAAGGTTTGCCGTAGGCCCGCAAATACATCTGCCTCGAACCCCTCGACGTCGCATTTGACAAACCCGACCCGCTTCGCACCCGATGCAATTGCCGGCTCTCGTTGAGCTAGGAATGCGTCGCCCCGGCGGACTGGCAGCACAAGGTCTCCCTGCCCAGACGCGAAGCTGCCGCTCCCATCGTTTCCCTGCTCAAGCAAGGAAAACCTCAACTCGGCATCTGCTTGGCCGAGGCCGACTTCATGAACGCGAATGTTGCCCGTTTGCGAAAGCACGACGTTCGTCTTCAACAGCGAGGCGATAGGAGGATTGGGTTCGAACGATATCACTTCCTCGAACGAATCTGCGAAGTTTATGGAATGATTTCCTATATTCGCGCCGATATCCAGGAAGATGCATGAGCCGAGGTTCCTCTCTTTGAAGAGGGCTTTGAGGAACGCGATCTCGCGACGTTCATACACCCCATTTCCAATGATCGAGATGCCGAGATAGTCCGTTGGGATCACCGCAATCCGAGGATGGGGCGGAAGGTGTTTTCTGCTGCTTGGGACGAGCTTCTTGATCAGAAGGTCATGCGCGCGCTGAACGGCATATGTCAGACGCCCTTCCTTGATCGGCAGCATCGCCGCAATCTCCCCTAACGGCATGGATCGCGACGCATAGCCCCAATCCTCTACCGAACGCTTAATGGGCCCGTGCATCGCTGTCCCCGGCCGCACCTACGCTCGGACATCGTGAGTTATGCACGGTGCATTTGACGTGGATAGGAATACTGACCCATATCGTTCTCGTTATGTTCGATATGGAGATATTCGATGCCATCCTACGCCCTGTTCGACGACGCTGTGGTTGCCCGCACCGCCGCAGCGAGTTCCGGCTGGACTACATTCACCGACCTCCAATCCGTATTCGACTACGCCCGCAATCAGGGGAGGCCTCTCTTCTTTCAGCCCGGTGTTTATGACTCGGGCACCGTCACGGTCCTGCCGACGAATGGCGGCGGCAAGCCGTTGCAGGTTCGCGCCATGCCCAGCTCGGTCGTCCTGCGTTTCACAGGAGCGAATACATTCCTTCGGATCGAAGGGCAGAACCAGGTTCGCTTCGAGGGGATTTTCTTCGACGGCCAGAACCGGGCCTTGACAGACTATGTCTCTCAGCGCCCGGCCTTCATCGCAATCGCCGGCAATGCCCAGGACGTCCTGTTCGATAACTGTCAGATCATGAACTCGCCTGGCATTGGAGCCTATATCGCGAGTTCGTCCGGCGCGGTCTTCCGGTCCTGCTATTTCGGCAACCATTCCGTCGGGATCTGGAGCGAGAACGCCCAGATCAAGGCGCTGAACAACACCAGCGCCTTGATC
>NZ_JBFTLD010000450.1:0-2637 GCF_056396265.1 Allobosea sp. 05T422_2
AGCCTCGGCTGTCGGTCACTGACCGGCCTGTGACGCGCCCGGAGCTGTCACGGAAGGTATGCTGCTGATGTTGCGCTGAGGCTGCGTTCGCCAGTACAGCGAGCGCCAGCGCGGCGATGATGGCGGTCGTCCTCATGTCCCCTCCGCAGATAAGACGCTGCTTCCCGGCATAACCGGGCCG
This sequence comes from Allobosea sp. 05T422_2, assembly GCF_056396265.1. Taxonomy (NCBI): domain Bacteria; kingdom Pseudomonadati; phylum Pseudomonadota; class Alphaproteobacteria; order Hyphomicrobiales; family Alloboseaceae; genus Allobosea; species Allobosea sp. 05T422_2. The sequence continues at coordinate 182 of NZ_JBFTLD010000450.1, forward strand.
CGAGCGTCGGCTGATAGCAAGCCGTCGAGCCTTCGTTCTTTCGAGTGGTCGAGCCGCGGAGCGGGCTAGCAGGCCGTAGTGTTCATGGGTAGTGGCTTCTTCAGTTTAAGACGCGGCTAGGTACCCCGTTCATCCCGCCGCGTTGTTGGTTTCCGCCATTCTGTTGACGAAACACACCCCTGTGCTTGCGATGCGCTTCAGTCTTTACAGTGGCTTAGCATCAAACAGAAGATGGCGAACGATCACGTTCGCAGGTAGACCGCTCAGCGAGAGGAACGAAAGCCGGAACCAGATGCTGACGCGGGATGAAATCTGGATCTTGCACCTGTTTCGGCCAGACAGGGGCCGCGTCGATTTGCGGCCGAGCAAGTCGCGCGAGGAACTGATCCGCAAGGGTCTGATCGAATGGACGCCCGCGCCAGCGTGGGCGGGCTGTAACACCTACGCGCTAACTGAGCGCGGGCGGGCGGTCATGGGCGTGCTGCCGAAGGCGCCGGATTGATCATTGCGAGGATACGAGGGAAGCAACCGAGTTGAAGGGCCCTATCGAACGTCAGCTCTGCGACCGAGACCGAAAGGCCAGTCTCGACCGATTTTGTTGAAGAAGTCGGTGTTGCTGCGAGCCTGAGGTTCTGATTCAGTCGTCCTTGGGCGGAGGGCGGCGCGATGATGGGCGAACGGACGGTTGCGCAGGAGGCACTGTTCTACGAGTTCAGCCTTGAGCGGCATGTCCCGGCCAACCACCTGCTGCGCTCGATCGACCGCTTCGTCGATCTGTCCGGCATCCGTGCGCATCTACGTCCCTTCTACAGCGACACCGGCCGGCCTTCGATCGATCCCGAGCTGATGATCCGGATGCTGATCGTCGGCTACTGCTTCGGCATCCGCTCCGAGCGCAGGCTTTGCGACGAAGTCCATCTGAACCTCGCCTATCGCTGGTTTCTTTAGGCGGGCATGTGTCAACTCCGTTTTTGTGTCGCGGTGGATCAGGAGCGCCCGGACGAGTTCAGGCTTCTTTGCATGCTCGACGCTGACTGCGTCGGCGGACAGGATGGGTTGAGAAGGATCGAACGGCCTAGCTCTGCCTCGCGATCGGACCGGCGAATGCCGTGCCATCGCAACCAGCGATGCGTGCTCGTCCGACCCTCGCACCCTCCCAGGCGCTCTTCTCCGCCGCGGCGACGGAACTATGAAGGTCGATCGCTACGTGGACCTCCCCACTACGCGGCGGCCGAACCGGGCGTCGCTGACCAACGGAACTCGGTGCCGTCGGTCCACATGCGGTGCATGACGACGGCAAGCCGGCGTGCGAGAGCAATCTTCGCGACCTTCACGCTGCCTCGCTTCGCCAGCCGCGTCGCCCACGACCTCAGGGCCGACCAGGGACCGTGATGGAAGAGGACGTGGGCTGCCTGGTACAACGCGGTGCGGACCATCTCGTCGCCGCAGCGGCTGATGCGACCGTCGAAGTCGGTTTGTCCGGAGCTATAACGTCTCGGCGTCAGGCCAAAATGTGCGCCGACGTCTCTTGATCGCGAGAACCGCTCGGGAGCGTCGACACCGGTGCGATAGGTCAGCGCCACGACCACCCCGACACCGGGTATCGTCATCAGCCGGCGGCAGACCGGATCGCGTMGTGCAAACTGCCGGCACATGCGGTCCAGTTCCTCGAAAGCCTCGATCATCGTTTGACGGACGCGCAGCATTGGCTCGGTGATCGAGRGCAGGATTGGATGATCGGCGACGAGCTCCAGGACGCGCTCCTCGAAGGCTCTCCGCGTGACGATCCCGATGCGAAGCCCGAACACCTTCAGCGAGCCGCGGATTGCGTTCTCGATATCGTGCGATTTACTCAAAAGCTGCTGACGACTGACGAGCGCCATGCGCACTTGCTGTGCCTCGTCGCTTTTGATGTGGACCTGCCTGAACCATCCAAGGCGGAGAAGATGGGCGATCCCGCGCGCGTCGTTGCGGTCGGTCTTGTTCCTCATCGCACTCAGGCCGGCCTTCACATGGCGGCATTCGAGGCAGATCGCGGGATACCCGGCCTCGCGCAGCGCGCTGTGAAGCCATGATGATGTCGGGCCCGCTTCCAGGCCGACCCGTTTGAAGGGATGACCGAACCCCGCCAGCAGATCMGCGATGACCGCTGGYTCGGCKTCGATCTTCCGTTCGASCAGGACMTCRCCCGCGTCGTTGACGATGCAGACGTTCACGGTRTCCAGGGACACATCCAGGCCAGCGAAATAGTCCATCACCSTCTCCATGGCAGGGCGTTGTGGGTCARRCCGCGCGRCGCACTCTCGYCCTGGCGCGACCGCCCGCCTACTCCATCTCTGCCGGCTTGGCCTGGAGGGGGATGTGCCCGACCATTCCACCTTCTCGAAGAACCGGCACGGTCGCTTCCGCGACAGCGATCTGCTGCGCGAGGTCTTCGAGACGACGGTTCGACGCTG
>NZ_JBFTLD010000451.1:0-2625 GCF_056396265.1 Allobosea sp. 05T422_2
CACACCGTTCGCCAGCCGCTTGCTCAGGTAGTCCACAAGTGTCCGGACGCGGTGCGACAGATGGCGCGTCGGCGGATAGACTGCGTAGATCGTATCCGGCAGCGGCTCGTCATCGGGCAGGACATGGATCAGCCGCCCCGCGCGAACAGCATCGGCCGCAATGAACAGGGGCAGGACCGCAAGGCCGAGGCCAGCAATCGCCAGATCGCGCATGACCTCGCCATTATTGGTGACGAGATGGCTGCGTGTCACCACTGTGCGCGGGCGCATGTCCGGAGCGATGGGGAGGAACTGCCAGAGCCGGCTGGCATGGGCATTGGCGTAGTCGATGCAGTTATGAGCCGAGATCTMGTCGATGGACCTCGGCAGCGCCGTCTCCCGGGCATATGCGGGGCTGCAGCAGACGATGCGCCGGCTCTGGCACAGCTTTCGCGCGATAAGTGAGGAATCCGGCAACCGCCCGATGCGGATCGCGAGGTCATAACCGCCCGCAACCAGATCCAGCATGCGATCGTCAAGGTCGATCGCGAATTCGACGCCAGGGTGGAGCCGCGCGAAATCAGCCAGCATCGGACCAAGATGCAATGTCGCAAAGCTCATCGGTGCCGTCACCCGCAAGCGCCCCTTCAGCGGGCCCGTACGGTCGGTCACCACCTCCACGGCTTCATCGATGCTGCGCAGCGCGTCGCGCATATGGTCGTGGAACAAGGAACCCTGTTCGGTCGGCGTGACGCTGCGGGTCGAGCGGTGGAGGAGCGCGACGCCGAGCGCCTCTTCGAGATCGCTGATGCGTTTGCTGACCACGGATTTCGACAGCTTCAGCTCACTCGCCGCAGCCGTAATTCCCCCGGCTTCCACCACCTTGAGGAAGGTCAGCACATCGTCGAAACGCCAAGCCATTGTTCGATGATAGCGAACCATCACCCCTTAGCGAAAGGGCTTCGGCACCGTTTCAGCCACACGGCCAGCGCCAGCTACGAAACCGGCGTCGGTGCATAGGCCACGAAGCGCCATTCTCCAGCTTCTCGGAGCCATACGGCAAGGTAGCGATTGTTCAGAGATTTCGCGGTGCCGTTGACCGTGACCTCCGCCTTCATGACGCCGGTCACCAATGCGACATCCCCAAAGACCTTGATCTCCTGATCCTCGTTGGAAATCGCGTGATAGTCGAAGAACTTCGCGCCGACCTTCTGCAGGTAGCTTTCCTTGTCGTCGCGCGCTGCGTTGGAATGCGTATAGGCGAGGCTGTCGGAGAGCATGTCACCAAGCACGGTGAGATCCGCCTGCAGCATGGCGTCATAGCGCCGCTTCTCCAGTTGCTCGATTGCGCGGATCGTCGGGTCGGTCATGAACGTATCCTCGAATGGTTTCGGGCAATGCCGGTCTGGATCTTCAGAGACTTGGATTCTCAGAGTCCGGGCCTTCAGATCGTCCGGCCGGCATCGATCTTGAGATGCGCTCCGGTCAGATGTGGAAGCTGATCGCTCAGGGCAAAGGCGACATAGCGCCCGAGTTCCTGCACATCGACGACCTCGCCCATCGGCAGGCTCTTCGCCACCTGATCGAGATAGCCGGGCATGGCACGCGTGGCATCCGTCGCCGTCGTGCCCGGGACGAGCGTGTTGACCCGGATCCGGTGCGGCGCCAGTTCCAGCGCGAGGCCTTGCATCAGCGCGTGAACGCCGCCCTTGCTCGCAACATAGGGCAAGAGGCCAGACACCGGCCGCAGGGCGGTCGACGATCCGGTCGCAATGATGGACCCGCCCCCGCCTTGCCTCACCATCACGCGTGCGGCCTCCAGAACCGTCAGGAAGGTTCCGGTGAGATTGACGTCGAGAACCTGCTGCCAGTCCTCCAGCGTGAGTTCCGCAGCCGGTTTTCGCGCGCCGATGATGCCGGCATTCGCCACGGCAGCATCGATGCGCCCGAAGCGCTCGACCGCCGCAGAAAACAATCGGCTGACGGCCACCGCCTCTCTGATATCGGTTGCGACAGCCAGAGCATCACGCCCCGCGCTCCCAAGCGCTGCCGCCACGTCCGCGAGTTTGCTCTTGTCGAGCCCCGCTACGATGAGGCTCGCCCCCTGCTCTGCACAGGCCTCTGCTATGGCCCGGCCGATGCCGGATTCCGCTCCGGTGACGACGATGACTTTTCCGGAAAGCAGCACATCTCTCTCCCATCTCAGGATGTTCCCGAGAGCCGCTGCTGCGGACTTGACCTCCGCAGTAGCGCCGGACGATTCAGCCGCGCGCGGAACCGTGCCCGTCGAAGACAGCGAAATCGGTGTGGTGCTGGATCCATGGGCGCGGCGGCGGCGCGCCCCAACGGTTCACGACCTTGATATTGGTCAGGTCCGCATCGATATCGGCAACCTTCGGCTCATACCCGGTATCGTTCGCGATGACTTCCATCTCCGACGAACACTCCACCATGAAACCTGCCGGATCGAGATAATAGGCGAAGAGATTGTCGCCCGCGCCGTGACGCCCGGGCCCCCAGACTACAACGCGGTCCAATGCGTCGAGCACGTCGCCGAGCCGCATGAAATCGTTGAACTGGGCAAATTCCCAGGCGTAATGATGGATGCCCGGTCGAGCCCCCTTGACGATCCCGACCGTGTGATGC